>JAEOUI010000296.1 GCA_016839425.1 Promethearchaeota archaeon | reverse complement strand
GATTCAACAACAGGATAAGCATCTGCTTCTAATAATGGTTCTCCCACTGTTGGAGGGCCTCCATCGTAAGGAGATATTGGATCCTTTAATCCTGAAAATTGCATGATGGAAATTGGTCTTAAAGGAGTGAAATCAAAAGTGTCATTAGCTGGTCTCTGCCCTGCAACGGTCGCTACTGCTGCAAACATGTCTGTCATCTGTTTTGAAAGACGATAGGTAAATTGAGCCCCATTCGAAAAACCGCAGGCATACACCATTTTATTGTCTATATTAAATTTCTCTTTAATGTCCTTTAAAACTTCTGTTATAAATCCAACATCATCTACAGTATTGAGGGTTCCATCGCTAAAATTTCTTCCATCGTTCCAAATTAATAATTTATCTTTATATAATTCATTGGTTGGAGTTCCAGCAGGATAAGCTACAATAAATCCGTTTTTATCTGAAACCACATCCATCTCAGATTCATATTTTATTGAACCGGGGTGGCCTCCTCCACCGTGAAAAACTAAAACTAAAGGCGTTTCTTCATTCTTATTATAAGAAGAAGGAATATGAACGAGATAATATCTTTCAAGACCATCGTATTCTAAACTGTATTCGTAATTTCGCGAAGAATTGTCAGATAAATTAATATTAAAGATAATTATTCCCATTATTAAAATCAATATAATAATTCCCCCCATAGCACCTAATAATACTTTCTTTGTCTTCATTATATCTTATTATTCTAATTTTGTTTTTTTTTTCCTTTTCTTGCTCAATTATTAAAAATAATTTTATTTATTTTTCTCGTTTTTCTTTCAAATCTACAATTATTTTTCTGTAAAATCCATATAATTTTGCGGATTTTAATATATTTCCCGTATTATGTTCTAAGTCTTTAATAAATACAAGAAAAACGAGGGATTTTTTAAATCTATTTCTATCTAACTATTAAAAATCTAACGAAATAATGATAATTAATCTTTTAGAAAAAATTATTAACATTAAAATCGCCTATTATGGTCCAGCATTATCAGGCAAAACTACTTCTTTTAAATCGCTCTGCGATCATTTTGGATTGAAACATAAAATACTTAGCATCGAAAACACGCTTGGAAGGACCTTATTTTTTGATTATGGGATATTAACATTTCAAAGCGATTATTGGACGCTAAAAATACACATGTATAGCACTACTGGTCAAGACTTTTACGAAGTAACTCGTCCCATCACATTAAAAGGCGTGGATGGAGTATTTTTTGTAGTTGATTCGAGAAAAAAAGCATTCGAAAGAAATTTGTTTTCTTGGTCTGAATTAAGCGATTCTTTTAAAAATTCCTTCCCCACACTTCCGGTGATTATTTGCTTTAATAAACAAGATCTCCCAGAAAAATTCTCTCCCGAACTTTTTTTGAAAGAACTACAAAAAGATAAGATAAATAATTTAGATATTAAATATACTATAGCTTCAAATGGAGAAGGAATCCTTTCATCGTTCGAAAAGATGTTGGAATTAATTTTTAAAAATTACATGAATGATGGATTCATAATGAATGGGGAAATGCGTTCCATTGAGTCTTAATGAGTTTATGTTTAAAAACCAATTTTTATAATATTTTTATCATAGTATTAAACATCGCGAAACATAAGTACTATCTCGATTTTATTTTATTAGTTTAAAGTGAATTCGAAAAAAATGAACGATTTGGACGATACGCTTGATTTATCTGAGCTTTTTTCAAAAATCCAGATTAATCTTAAGAATAACAATATTGAAAGCATAAAAAACGATCTGAAATTTTTGCATTCTTCTGAAGAAAAATTTATTAAAGGTTATAGAAAGAGAAAAAAGGAGGGTGTTTATTACACAAATCAAGAAATTTCCGACTATATGGTTTTACTTACATTATTATTTTATATTCAGAAAATAGAAAAATCAGTTAATATAGAAAAGATTGAAGATCTCTACAATTTAAACGACCAAACAAAGAAACGGATTTTTCTCTTACTCAAAAAGACTACCTTCTGTGATCCTGCTTGTGGTTCTGGCGTATTTTTACTGAGTTTAGCGCGTCTTTTATTTAAAATATTAAAGAATCTATGCCCAAATGCCAAAAATATTGTAGTTACAAATGCAATTATCAATAATCTTTATGGATTTGATATCAACGAGAATGCTGTTAAATTATGTATTTTAAAATTGTTTGATTGGGTTATTAATGTAAATGATAAGATCGATTCGGATGTTTTTTTCCTATTAAATTCCCGAATGATCGTTACCGACAGTCTTTTTACCAAAAATGGTCTAAAATTTGAAATAATTATTGGAAATCCGCCTTATGGTAATATATTAGATGCTTCTAAAAAAAACCAACTCAAGAAGCAAAACCTATTCTACAAAGATATTTATTGTGCTTTTCTAATGAAGTCCTTAGAATGGAACAAATATGTGATATGTTTCCTTGTACCTAAAAGCTTTCTTATTAGACAAGAATATGTTAAATTTAGGAATAACTTGCTTGAGAAAGCTAATATCAGGAAAATTATAGATATTGGACCAAACTATTTCAAAAAGGCCACCAATGAGGTTCAAGTAGTGCTTTACGAGAAAAAATTTGATCAAGACGGCCCCTTAGAAGTTTTCGATTATCCTAAAAAAAAAATAATTAATTACAACTCCCAAAATTTTGACGAACTTCATATTTGCAGGAATGATAAATGCCCAATGTGTTCAAAAGCAAAAAAAATGCACGTCTATGTAGCAGATACAAAGTGTCCTTTTTGTAAATCTCCAGCAATAAAACTTAACAGGATTAGAATTAAAACAGATTTATCTCAACTAAAAATTATCAATCAAATTGAAAAAAAAGGAGATTTGAACTATTTAAACTTGAAAGACTTTCCTAAAATGATACGTGGCGAAGAAGACAACGGTCTAAAAGAATTAAAGAAACATTTAAAAGACGATCTTACCGGTGATTGCCTATTTCTCAACGCCAAGCAAGATTTCAGATCTTATCAAATTAAAAAGCGAAAATCTTTCTCTTTCGAGGCGATTGATCCTAATATTTTAAAAGGTTCTAATTTTGAGTTTTACAAGGGCCCGCGATTGCTTATTAAACACAATACCATAGTTCCCGAAGCGGTATTTACTTTAGAAAGCGCTTGTTTCACATCCTCAATTTATTGTCTTCTTCACGATGATCTGGAAGAGCTGAAATATTTATGTGCCGTTCTTAATTCCAAACTTATAAAATTCTACTGTACATATGGAATTAACAACCAAAAAGGAACGACCATAAACCTTAACCAATATATGATTAGACATTTGCCCATTATAAAACCCAGCACGCAATTAAAAAACGAAATAATCGAAAAAGTCGATATCATTACTAATACTTTAGAAAATCTTGGAAGATTTCAGGATAATATCATTAAAAAATCGACTAACGAAATTGATTTGCTTTTGTGCGACCTTTATGGAGTAAAATTTGATGAACTTGAGAATTAGAAATAAAATTTTAAGATACATCTCGTTAATTAGTTTATTTTTAAATCCAATTAAATAAGTTGGGTCGAAATCTATCCATTAGTCGAATGTTCTTGACGAAATAAAAATGATTTTAATATTATTTATTTAAATACTTCTTTTTAGCAGATTAGCATATCTTTCTTCTGCAATAGCGAGATATTTTTTCGATTCTTTTTCGTACTTGGACTTATAAACGCTCTTGTCATCTTTATGTTTTGTAAGATATTTCAAGTAATCTCTATGGTCCTTTATAACATGTTGATAAGCAAGTTTGTTAAACTCTTCAACGCGTTGTCGAAAATCCTCGTTAGTTTCAACATCTCGCAATATTACATGACGATATGTTGTAAAGTTATATGGAT
>JAEOUI010000036.1 GCA_016839425.1 Promethearchaeota archaeon | reverse complement strand
GCAATGGACTTAGATGTTGAATATTTAGATTCTTTTAGTTTTTGGGATAATGCACGACTAATCCAGAAAGAAGTTAATGTAAAAAATACAGATAAGAACATTTTTGCTTCTCAAAAGCTTCAAATTCTCAACCAACCCATAGCAGACGCATTTGTGTTTGGTAGAGAGGGTTTATTGGAGGATAAAATGATTCAGAAACTCATAAAAAAAACGGGGAGGGGAAAATTGATGGCGGGGTATACAATTACGAATTTAGGGCTTCTAAATATACCAAATAAGTATGGAGAAATTCAGATTGAATCTGTATTCGCACCTATTGTATTAAGCTAAGCTGCGGAAAAATTAATAGGGATCTCAACCATATCAGGAAATCTAACCATAACTTTTCTTCATAACTTGAAGGATATCGATTCTAAAACAATGGATGAGATAAAAGAACAAGTAAGCATAGTTTTAAGAAAAGCTTCAACAAATAATTAGTTTTTTTATATAATTTTTTAAAGTATCTTATGGATAAGAGCAATTTCCTCGTACTTTTTTTCAAATAAAGTCCTTATTTTTACGCACTTCATTACTCTCTTGCGAATAATTTGGGGGCATGACATAATATGGAATTTTATTTCGTTGCCAATCTCGAACGACTATCGACCAGACTTGGGGTTCGTTAACTAGCGCTCCTTTCTTCAATATGCCGCGCTTGCGACCGAGTGCTTCAGTAAAATCGTCAGAATCAGCAAATTCCACTCCATATATTGTTTTTAATTCTTCTGGGACGCAACGCTGGAATATCTCTTCAAATACGGCTTGGGGATCTCTAATCTTACTTGCTGTTATTGCACCTTTAAGAGCTAATTGGATTTCGTCCAAATCCTCGTCGTAAGGCACGACACCTGGCGTATCTAATAAATAAGTATCCTTCCACCCTGGTATTTTCAGAAGCTGAATTCCTCGTGTGAATCCTGCTTCTGGAGACTTGGGTGCAATCTTTTTATCTTTTAGGAGTGCTGTGATGATGCTACTCTTTCCAACATTCGGATAACCCACCACGATTATTTTATCGCCATGCTCTCGATCTCTATGTCGTATTATTTGAGACCTGAGAAAATTGATTCCATCCTTCTTGAGAGCAGAGGCGTAAAAGCAGAAATGTCCAAGATTTTGATAGTATCGAAGCCATGCTTTAAGAATTTCTCGTGAGATCAAGTCAGATTTGTTAAGCACGAGAATAAGCTTCTTGTCCGGAAATCTTTCCTTCAGGATTCTCTCGATCTCGCGTGGACGCGTTCCTTCGGGATCGTGAGCGTCTAATACTTCGAGGACTATCGTTGCTTGTTTCTCGACTGCCTTAAAAATTTCACTCCACGCCTTCTGTGTTTTCATCTTACAGATCCTTCCATAAAGCAAGCTTGATTATCTAAATATTTAATCAGAGGAGGTAGCAAGATATCTTCCCCCCTCAAGAAGATAAATTCACGACAAGATAAAAACATTTTCAGGAATGGAGTTAATACTTGATAAGTTCTCTTGTATTCTTTTAGAAAATTTTATTGATTATAATTAGATTTATTTAACTTGGGGTTGAATTATCAAATAAAGAATACTTTTATATTTTTATAAAAATGGAGAAATTCAAAAAAATTTCGTTAAAGATACCAATAAATACCTTAATCGATCCCAGACACGAGTTCTTTACTCAATTTGAAAAATTTGAATTGATTCAATTACACCGTCAAGCAGACGATCAAATCTATGCCACTCTAAAAGTTAAGTTCAAGAATGATAAGCTGAATCCAAACATGCTAAAAGGTGAACAATACCACATATCGTTCCTCGAAATTATCAAAGAGAACGATTTAAAAAAGGAGTACATTATCTTTTATAAACACGATCTACCTGACGATGTTAAAAAGTTCTTCAAAAGACTTGATTTAATAATTGAACCTCCTGTCTTTCTCGTTCAAGATTATCTGTTTGTAAACATCATTTTAGAAAGTAAAAATGTTGATAATTATTATAATACCTTAGAGTCATTTTTTGAAGATGGCTTTAGCATTCTAAATATATCTAACTTACATACAAACTATAAAGAGAGTTTTTTAGAATTAACAGATCGCCAGAAAGAAATAATATATTACGCCATCCAACAGGGATTTTTTGAAATACCTCGTAAAATCAATTCAGAGGAAATTGCCGACCATTTTAAAATCTCTCAGAGTACATTTTACGAACACTTGCGTAAGATCGATAGAACGATTTATCACTCAATATTTAGCTAAATTTTTGCTTTACGAGCCATATATTCAAATGGTTTATTGATCTCAAGAGAAATAAAAAAATTAAAAGTTAAAAAATAATTTTAAATAATTTTAATCTTCAATCGGAAAGATTTCAGCCATTTTCTGCATAAGTGCTTGATTTCCAGAAAATTTTACTTTACCCGTCATGAAGGCTTTCATTGGCTTTAGTTCACCAGTTCTCAATTTAATGAAGCTGTCTAAATTCTTGTATTTCAATGTACAGTCAACTTCTTTCATAGCATCTCCCTCTAAAACGTGACATTCTCCGTTTTCGACAACAAGTTGCCAGGTTCCTCCTCCTTCGCCATCAATGTCGTATTGCATCACTACTTTTTGTCCTAGTTCCAAAGCCTTGTCTTTATTAAAACTTTTAACTATGTGATCAAAAATCCCTTTTGCAGTTTCAATTTCTTCCATATTCTTTACCTCTTAAAAATTTTTAAATTCTGTTCGAGCGATGATATCGTCTTGGATTGCTTTAGTGAGATCTATGAAACGGGCAGAGTAGCCAGAAACTTTAACGGATAGCTCGGGATACTTTCCTGGATGTATTTGCGCGTCTTTTAGGGTTTCAGTATCAACGAGATTCATTTGAAAATTTCTTCCTCCTAATTCAAAATATGCTTCTATTATGGAAACCATTTGATCTAAACCTTCCTCGGACGATAACATGGTTGGAGATAATACTACATTCATTCCTACACCATTTGTTGTAAGAGCTTTACTCGCTAGAGCTGCGGATCGAAGGGCCATTGTAAGACCATTTTTTTCAGTTCCATTCGTGGGAGATATACCGTTAGAGACGGCTTGATTAGATAGTCTACCATCAGGAGTAGACCCGAGAAATCCCCCCTCCAGCACTTGTGCTCCTCCAGCAGACACAAGACTAGTGCGATATATGCCATTTCCGCCCCTTACATGATGTTTTCGTGCAATTTCACTAAAAACATCAGCAACCCACTTTGCGAGCTCATCTACCTTTTCATCACCATTTCCATATTTTGGAGCTTTATTTAAAAGCATTTCTCGTAATTCTTTTGCTTTTCTAAAGTCCCCGTTCATGTGTTTAACTAGGTCTCCCATAGATACGATCTTTTCTTCGAATACAGCCCAGCGAATTGCTGCTAATGAATTAACGACCGTGCTTAATGCTTGTCCGTTCATACAACTATTGTTATAAATTGCACCATTACGAGTACAATCTAACCCTTTTTCTAAGCACCCTATCATCGTAGAGGAAAGCAATGGAGATGGATAATAATCAGCAAAAGCTTTATCTTTTATTTCCGCCATTTTCACAACCCTGTCTATTGCGAATGTAAGTTGATCTACATAAGCTTGCTTTACGTCCTCAAAGGTTGTAAATGTACTAGGATCGGGTGTTTTCGCACCCACTTGCACATCATCAAATAAAGAAACGCATCCTTGATTTAAGGCCATTGAGAACACTATTGCCATGAATATACCATTACCTCCCGTGTAAGAGAAATCGTTACCCGTACCACAGGGTTCCACGCATCCTACGATTGAATAATCTCTAGCGTCCTCTAAATTATAGCCGTCTTCTTGGAGTTGTGGTATTATCATATCATCATTATGAAGCCCAATTCCTGATGTATGACGATGAGTTTCAAAAACTCTTTTCAAGAAATCACGGGGCGTCTTGGAAGAGACACGTATTGATAAAGTGTTGAGTAGACTTTTCACATTTGCAGTGGCCTCAAGAAATAAGTATGATACTTCATTCGTTGCATCGTTTCCACTCTTGTCCACACCTCCTATAGTTATATTGTTTTGACCAGCGAACACTATGGTTGATAGTTTAACTAAATATTCTTCAATTGCTTCGAGTGCTTCTGCGTTTGTTAAACGCCCTTCTGCAATGTCGGTTCTATAATAGGGAATGAGGTATTGATCCACTCGCCCTTGAGATAATACATTCAACTCGCCATAACTCATTTCCATGACGACATTCGTCATCCAAATTGCTTGTATGGCATCCATAAAATCTCTGGGAGGGTACGCAGGAACTCGCCTTGCTCGTTCGGCAATATCTAGTAGCTCTCGACTTCTGCCTTCTGAAGCGGTTTTTGCCATTTCCACGGCTAGATCCGCATAACGATTTGAATAGTCACAGACGGCTCTTGCTGTAATTTGTGCCGCTTCAAGGAAATCCTTGCGATAATTATAGTTTTCATAGGTCTCTTTGAGTTTCTCAAGTTTTTCTGCTGCCATTTTTTCAATACCCTTGAAACCCATTTTTAAAACTCGTGTATAGCCAGGTATGGTATGTCCCTGAAGGTTATCAAGCAATAAATAAGTATCCGGAAGCGTAGATAAAAATATGCTCATCATTGTAGCCAATGGTCCTGGTGGAGCACGATCCTCTAATAATCCCGCATCTTTCAACATTTTTACTTTTAAATCTTTTATTGTCTTGCCCTTCCAGAACGGTACAATCGTATTTTTCATCTCATCAAGTTCTTCATCTGACATGGGAACAAAACGCTGTAGTACATAATATTGAGCACGGAGCATCTCCTTCATGTCTTCATCAACATTGTCATCTAAAAGAAAACCATAAATATCAACATTTGCACCACGTTCTACTTCCATGGGATCGGCCCTAACCTTACTAGATTTTTTTCCCACGATTAACTCGTCGCTGTCAATTCTGATTGGAATGCATCTTAGATATTCCTCTAATGCTTTAGCTTTTTTCATACAAGGGGGTGCATCTTCCATTTGCTTGTATATCCGGGTATAACATCGTGCTCGTTCAATATCGTATTCAAATGGATGAGATAGCATTTCATCTCGAATCTTTCCAACTCTCTCGGAGGGAACACCTTGGAGAGGATTTATTTTAAAATTTTGAACTACCATATACAATTAAATGACCATCGTTTATTTTACGATTTTGCCAGAATATTCTGGTAGGTATTTTATTTTTTGGAAGACCTCGTATAAATAAGAGGAATTAGGTATTTTCATTTGTTATTTTTATATCAATTTTAAAAAGGAATTGGTATAAAAAGAAGTTTAATGATTTAAATTACTCCGATAATTTATTTCTTGGATTTTTTTTATTATTGAGAGTTTTCCAAGTAAAATCTAATAATCTTTAATACATGAGTGCTAGTTTCATCTTATTTTTTATTGGATTATTTGGAGATATGTGTTTAGGTTTTACTTATTCCTTTCAATCTTTTTTTATTGCAATTGCGTATCTCTTTATAGGGATATTTACCTATTCTACTTTTTATATACCAAATTAAAAAGAAATTCAAGCGTTATGCTCCGTGCGAGCAATAATGCTATCTTGTACAGCCTTACTTAGTCTAGTGAAATATGCAACATATCCTGCTACACGGACTGTAAGATCCTGATAATCTTGTGGATTAAGCTGTGCTTGCTTCAATGTTTCTGAAGATACTAAATTG
>JAEOUI010000568.1 GCA_016839425.1 Promethearchaeota archaeon | reverse complement strand
AATCTCGGATTGAGCCACCTTAATATCAGATTTATCCAATGAGATCCCATCAAAATCGTTTGTAAACCTAATAAGGGCTTTATCGCCATTGATTCTGACCTCTTCGATGATCCTCTCAACAGATTCCCTAATTTCATCTATTTGTGATTGAGATCGAGGAATATATTTTGAGAGGTCCTCTTTATCAAGATCAATTGAATCAATGTAGCGAATTAGATCCATTTATATCAGCTTAAACTATTTTATTTGTTCTAAAGGTAAAATTTGACGAGGCTCGTGGACGACTAAGCCTTGAGCCCATTTTCTTAATGAAGGGATTAAGCTTAGAAATTGATCCTTTCTAATAATCGTATTTATGGCAAACCATCCATCAGTATCTTCTCCGGCTAATTTTGAGATGGTTGGACGCTTAAGAGCGGGTAATTGTTCCAAAATCTTTTGAAGGTTTTCTTCCCTTACATTCATGAAAATGTGCAACTTTTTTGACGCTTCAATAACTCCCATAAAAAGTACCTTTAAATCCTTGATTTTCTCATTCTTCCAATCATCCTTCAAGGCATTCTTATTTGCTATTAAAACAGCTGTAGATCTATCAATAATATCAATAATTTTTAAATTATTAGCTCTTAAGGTTGATCCTGTTTGAGTATTATCAATAATAATATCGACTTCTTCGGGGGGTTTGGCTTCTGTTGCACCAAAAGATAAAAAGATCTTCACTTTTTTATTTTCGCCCCACGTTTTCCAAGGAGTAATAACTAAGGGAGCTGAATTGCCATATAATTTCTTATAAGTGGGATTATTTAATATATAATTTGTTGACAATGTTAAATATTCTGTAGAAATTCTCAGAGTTTTATTCTCTTCACTAAATTTGGTCAATAAGTCATCTAAAGTCTCAATGTTATCCCATATATTAGGGATGGCTAATACAATTTTAACTCCTCCAACCTCCAAATCGAGAACGACTTCTACATCTGCATTAGTTTCTTTTACCCAATCAATCCCTGAAATGCCCAAGTCAAACTCATCCTCACCAACCAAGTAATTAGGTATTTCTTGAGGTCTTAATAATTTTATATAGACGTCTGAATCTCCAATAGTGGGTTTATAATCTCTCGAAGATGAAAATCTCAGATTAAGTCCTGCTTTTTTAAACATATCCGTTATAGTATCTTGTAAACTCCCTTTAGGGATTGTAAATTTCAATTCCTTTTTATCCATTCAAATCATTTCTTCCGATCATGTCGTTAAATAATCTAATTAATCAAAGATTATGAATTTTCTCATGGCGTGCGAAATTTTATATAATATTTAGATTTAATTGTAAATTAAATATAACATTAGGAGTGAAACTGCATGTTTGAGAAATTTAAAGATAATCTTAATTACAAAATTATTTTAATCATAACGTTAATATCATTATTCTTTTTCATATTATTAACTGTACTAGCAGGGCCAATTGAAGAAACATTAGTCTCGATGTCAGGTTATGGGGTAATGGATTTCGAGTTTGCTTGGACTGCCGAAAAAATAAATTTGATTTTCAATGCTTGGGGAACTGAAGGCAAGCAGTTAGAAGCGATTGCTGTAACATGGGATTTTGCTTACATTTTCGCTTACGGATTTTTTATTTTTGGAGCAATCTTGCTTGAGACTAAATATTTAGAGGGAAAATTGAAGGATGTAAGTATTTATATTGCATTTACTCCTCTTATAGCTGGAGTATTTGACGCTATTGAAAACATAAATCTATTATTGATGATATCTAATGATTCATTTATTAGCTCTGGAAGTCCTTTTATAGCCTCTCTATGTGCTACAATAAAATTTAGCTTTTTAATCGTTGGAATCGTATTCTTTTTTGCTGTTTTAATGATAATATTGATAAAATCCATTCGAAAATAGAATACGAGCAATATTTAAACATTTGTTTGAATAAAACGAACACCAAAAGCTTAATTTTATATTCCTACAAATTAATTAATTTATAAGTTAAAGGACATATATTTAGAATATATTAAAAATAAAATCAAGAAGTGTTTAAAAGTGGATTTTGCGTTAATGTTTAATGTATTAGATGGTGGGGTTAGTGAACCAGTCCCATGGTCCAAGGATGCTTTAATGCCAGATAGATCAGTTATTATCTTAGTTGAATCAGCAATGACTCTTTATTTATGGCATGGGGTTCAGCGAGGGTTAGTACAAAGAAGAACTGCTTTAAGGCAAGCACAATCATTAAAGGGACATGGTTTCACTGTTGGAAAAAGTATTATTGGCAGGGACATAAAAGAAATAAAAGAGATCGATGCAAGAAAAGTAGGTCGTGTACCAGAAGAAACTAAGATCATGGAAGAATTAGATCAAATATTAGAACAACAATTTAGAGTTGTAGAAGGAGACATGGTCACGTTTAATGTTTCGGAGGCACATAATGTCGGTACTAGCAAAGCAAAACCTGCAGCAAAGCCTCAAGCTAAACCCGAACCTAAACCAGCAGTAAAACTTGCACCTACACCTCAAGCAAAACCTGCACCTAAGCCAGCTGCAAAACCTGCACCTACACCTCAAGCAAAACCAGCAGAAAAAAAAGCAACTTTTGCTTCTGAATATGAAGAAAAAGAAAAACCAAAACCAAGTGGTTCTCAGAGCAATTTAGCCGATGCACGCATTGGATTTGTATTGAAGGCAGTTTTAGACCATTATGATGATATTTGGGTAAGCAAGAAAAGCGATGGTTCATACGCTGTTGAGATGATGGATGGGCCTATATGTTCCTTCTTGATAAAAGACGAGAATGTAAGTTTTTCAACAAATTCTTTTACAGGCATCAATCCAAACATCAAAACAGAGATTAAGAAGAAATATGCTGAGTTAGCTAAGTTATTATAATTTTTTTCCTCTTTTTTTATACTTATTATGACTAATTTTTATAGTGCTTTTCATATTATTTTAAGCGTATGCGAAATTTATT
>JAEOUI010000295.1 GCA_016839425.1 Promethearchaeota archaeon | reverse complement strand
TTAACGATGGAATCACCAGCACGGACAACCATACTACTACCCATCAATTCACAGCCGTAGGAAAATATAACGTTACCTTGTTCGTGAGCGACACCGATGGCGATACAAGTTTCGCATGGTTGGAAATTACGGTAGTCGAAAGTCTTGATATTACCATTAACGGCTTGACTGACGGTGATTCTATCATTAAGACATCTAGTCTTGAAATCAGGGTTACTTTAAGCGAAGACTTAATAAACGATGTTTCGGTACAAGTGCTCGTGAGCGGTCCGATAGAAGCACCTATAAGGGGATCTAGTACGGATTTTGAATTGGAAATGGTTTTAGATTCGAACGCCTGGATTGGATATTGGGACGCGAGTGCGTGCTCTCCTGGAGATTATGCGATCACGATCAGAGTGTTCGATAAGAACAATAATCTAATCCAAACCCAATCGATAACAGTAAGTCTCGAAAGCGAGACGCAACCTCCTTCAACAGATCTTCCCGTTGGTATCGTCATTACTGTCATTGGATTTATAAGCGCAGTGGCAATACTGATGCCAGGATACATCGTAGCGAAGAAACATCGAAACAAGAAACAAACCGTTCAAAATAAAAATCTAAATAAATTCCCAAAATTCAAATCGGAGGCTCCAAAGAAATATTCATCTGATGAGGAAACTGTGGAATCGATACTGGAACTTCAAAAGACAGAAAGCGAATTAGAACTTACTAAAGATCATGATGTGTGTCAAGTTCACAAGGGCTTAATTGAAGGCGTAATTTTTTCGTGCCCGAAATGCAACACGAAGTATTGCTTAAAATGTGCACGAATAATCTCTACTGAAGGATGTTGGACTTGTGGTAATGATTTTAAATCCGATATTGAGCCCTTAGCAATTATGGACAATATTAAGTCTATTGAGCTAACCCAAGTTTTAAATCCCAATTTGGTGATGCAATTTGTGAGGGATGGTACTTTATTAAGCACTTTAAACGGGCAAGACTCATCAATCTTTACTTTAATACCTCCAGAGCTCCTTGAACTAGCAGATTCACTTACGTGGGAAAGTGAGGAGGATAAATGTCAGTTTTTGAGAGAAATAATGGCGATGCCGTCTAAATTGAGAAAAGAATGTATTGCCAAGATACACGAGGGTTTAAGTAAAGATTTTAATAAGACCGGTGATGAAATATGAGAACTTCCATGCAAATCCTTGAAGTAGAAAAAATCGTCTTTGAGACAATAAGAGAGTATTTGGGCGAAAATCTAGTGTTTGATACTGATAAATTCGTACGAATAATAATCACTAAATGTACGAACTTATCAATTAACATCAATAAAAAGGGAATTGAGCAAATTATAGGCTCCTTGATAAAGAAAAGGATGATTGTAGAGCGATCTACACTTTCTAAGGAAGATGTTCTAATTAATGCTAATCGCAAATTAATATACGATTATATATGTTCCAATCCAGGGAAATATGGAGCTCAATTTATTAAGGATTTAAACTTGAGTCATCATGTGATCGTTTGGCATCTCAGTGTTTTAGAAAAATTTCGATTTATTAAACAAGGATCATTTGATAACCACACGCTTTATTACGATTCAAAGATGAATTTTGACGATGTTAAAATCAACTATTTAAAATCAAATAACAAGAAACTCCTTATATCTCTAAAACAAGACAACATTGGAAGGAATATTACCCAATTATCCAATCATCTTGGAGTTCATCATAGGACGCTCAATAAAAAATTAGAAATCCTTGCGAAATACAACATCCTTTCAAGGAAATACATTGACAACTCTTACCTTTATTTTTTAAACGAAGATAAATACGATCTATAATTGGGTTTTTGTTGTTTTTTTTTTTATTTATTTTTTACAATTCTTTTGTATCTTATATTTGCTTTTCAGAAGAAATGCAAAGAAAATATTTTTATTACAAATATTTAATATTAAAATTATTTTTTAATCCTTCTTACGATTCCATGTGCTGCAATAATCCCAGTTACCGCAGCTCCAACAATGCCTCTAGAAAGCCCTGCTCCGTCCCCTGCAAAAAAGATCTTTTTAAAGCGCATTGATTCCAAAAACGGCGAGACTTCGACCAGCTTGGCGCTTCTTTTGAACTCTGGAGCGTAGATCAAGGTACTGTCGTTGTTGACCCCCGGTATGATATTGTCAAGGCGTTCCAGACCTTCTAAAATGTCCTTGACGAATCGATAGGGATAGGCCATAGCGATGTCTCCTGGCGTGACGTCTTTTAAAGTAGGCTGAACGGGATTTTTATCGATGAGAGATGTTCTCGAACGACGCCCCTTGCGAAGGTCGCCGAGCGTTTGTATTATGGGCTTGTATCCGCCTAAAACGGATGCCTGTTTAGAGATGGCCCTACCATATTCCGTGGTGTCCTCGAAAGGAGCGGTCAGGGCTTGTCGTATTAAAAACGCAAAATTTGAATTTTTTGAATCCCCGTCCGAGGTGAATTGATGACCGTTCACGCCAACTATTTTTTCCTCATACATCTCTTTGACCACATAACCTTTGTGATTGACGCAAAAAGTTCGAACGAAATCGTTGTATGTGGGAGTTACTATATGAAACTTAGGATCTCGCTGGATCGATTCGCAAATTTCTTCGAGAATGATGGAGGGCACTTCCACTCGAACGCCAATATCGAGTGGCAAGTACGAAGTTCGAATTCCTAGAGCTTCGCACTGTTTGGATAACCACACCATGCCCCACCTTCCGGGCGCCAAAAGAATTGCGTCGAATTTTTCTGGTGATTTATCCTTGAAATAAAATTGCTTGTTTGCGTTGAACCTACAAATTTTTGTGTTTGGAAAAAACTTGACATCGAATTCAGATTCTAAGGATTTTTGGATTGATTTTATCACGGTCGGTGTATTTTCTGTCCCTAATAATCTCTGTTTTATGGGTAAAAACCGAATATCAACTGATACTGACCTAAAAAGCAAATCTTTTAGTTTTTCCTCGTTTTGAAAGGGATCAAACAGCTTCTTGGGAGCACCATTCTTCAGGAAAAAATCGTCAATTTGCTCAATAATTTTTTTGGCTTCTAAACCCGCGTTTTTGCATAAACCCGCCAATTCTCCTCCTATATTCTCGTCTAGATTGAGAATACCCGAAGAATATGTCCCGGCACCACCTATACCAGACATTATCTTACATGGATCGCAACCCATACAGGCGAGACCTTCGGATATGGCACAATACCTTTTATCAACAGTTGGACCTTGATCAAATACCTTGATCTCGAGGTCAGGGATGCCCGATTTTCCGAGTTCGCTTGCGGCAAATAGCCCCGCAGATCCCGCTCCAACAATTCCAACTTTCACAAGTATTGTTCAGAAAATCATTATTATATTCTTTTGGCTAGATCATAAAGATCTTAAAATTCTCGAATTAATAGATAAAATTCCTTATATTTATGAATTTCCTTTAAATTTAGCTTGAGTTCTGCTTAAAATTAAAGACACAATTAAAATTAAAACTATTACCCGTGAGAAGATTAAAATATTCGAGACCGATTGATTAAGAATTGCATAGCCACCCATTAATGATATTATTAAAATAATGCTAACTTGAATTGGCTATAATATTACACCAATAAAAAGAAGCGATGAACAAGCTCACAACAATCATGTGAAATTAGGTTATTTATGAAGAGCTATTAAATAGAGAATTTTTATTATTAATTAATCAAATAAAGGATTTAAAAGGAAATATCTATAAATCTGACGAAAGTTTAAAAAAAATTCCTCTCATCAATGGAAAAATATTCAATTGTTGAAATCGTTGAAAGAAAATTGTTCTAATATCCAAATATGTTATTTTCTCTAAAAAGAAAAGTATAAAACTTTTTAATGATTTTTTTTTACAGGTTTATGCTACATGGAACCTAACCAACTTAGTAAAGTACGCAGTATTGGTATTAAAAACGCCTCTGTTGCATAGCTGGTTATTGCGTTGCCTTGGTAAGGCAAAGGTCGGGGGTTCAAATCCCCCCAGAGGCTAATCTTAACTTTATCAATCTTTATTTTTAGAGTGTCATTAAAGAAATAAAATTACTATCTATTTTTGATAACCAATAAAGAACGTTATAATATAATATACTCAATTGCGCTTGAAAGGAGTATTATTCTCATTATCAAAAGAATATAATTTAATCATATAAATCTATTTAGTAATGAATGTCGCCATATAAGGGTTTTACACGCATTTTATTAAAAATTAGAAAGGTTATATTATCTTTTAGTGTTTTTAATCTTTATACCATTTATTGGGATTCATAATTCTATTTGGATCAAAGAGATTTTTAATATTTTTGATTGTATCTTTAAGATAATTGTCTTTTAAATCATCTTTATAATAATCCCAATGATAAGCAAGCCAATAATATTCTGATGGCCAGAAATCTTCCTTTATCTTACTTATCTGTTTTCTTAATTCCAAGACTTTTTTCACTTCTTCAGGTGATCCTTGATTATAAAAAACATCCACCTCGTGACCCGCAAAATGTCCCATCTCTGCGGGTTGTATGCTAAATGCTGTAGGATCCCCAATGGAAGATGATTTGAGAAAATCTTCAATTTCTTTTTTAATATAAGGCATATCTGCTATTGAACTCAAGGGAAATAGAATGGGTAAAAATGCCCCTTTATATCTCATAATAGAAGGACTTATTTTTGATCTAATAATGTCGAGATGTGTAGTAAGTGAAAATCCCGTTTGTTCCGCAGTCAATACAAACCCATTTGTATTTCGAGCAATTTTACGGATTACTTTTCTTCCGTATTTTAACTGATTTTTAGATGTTAAAGCGTGTATATAAACAACGACGGTATATTCAGGTAAATTAGCCATTTCATTTCTCATTTTCACTAATTCATCGTAATTTAAAGTTTCAGAAACCAATTCCCATTCAAGAGCAAGTTGAGTGAGTAAAATGGCAATATCGGCGCGACTTAATTCTTGTAATCCCCTAATCATGTCATCTTCGTTTTCGTATTGAATGTAATACATTTGAATTTTTGTAGGATATACTTTATCTCTAAAGAAATTTTTTTCTTCTGCCCAAGGATATAGTTTAAGGGTCATTTCAGTG
>JAEOUI010000294.1 GCA_016839425.1 Promethearchaeota archaeon | reverse complement strand
AAAATTCCTATATGGAAAAGTTGTCAAAAAAGAACTGCAAATTACAGACACATTAACTGCAGAACTCACGAAATGCATAGAAAATACTTATAGAGATGTAAATATTGCGTTTGCAAATGAAATGGCTTTAGTTGCCGAATGTTTTAACAGAAACATTTTTGAAATAATAGATTTAATAAACTATCGCCATGATAGGATGATGCATTATCCTGGTACAGGAGTAGGGGGGCATTGTTTGACAAAAGATCCATGGTTATTAATGTATGGTTTAAATACTTACACAACTCATAATTATATTCCTACAATACTTCCAGAATCGAGACGTTTAAACGATTATATGCCCGAACATATTGTAGAGTTAATGGAATCAGCACTTAAAGAAGCAAATAAATTTGATAATCTGAAAATTGCATTATTCGGAGTTTCATATAAGGCAAATACTGACGATACACGTAATACACCATCAGAAAGAATAATATCGATATTAAAAGAGAGATATCACTCTCATAACTTTGAATATATTGCTCATGATCCCTATGTCAAGGAGAAAGATTACAATGAGACAGATTTAACATCAGATATTGATGAGGCATTAAAGGACGCAGATGTATTAATCTTTGCCACAAACCATAAAGAATATTATAATCTTAATTTAGACGAGATTAAAAGCAAGATAAAAACTCCTATTATAATAGATGGTCGAAATATTTTTAATAGAAATACAATGGAAAAAAAAGGATTTTATTTTAGAAAAGTTGGAGAAGGTTATTTGAAATAGAGTATTTTTTGAATAATAAAAATCTTTTAAATGACAAATCAGAGTTAAAGACCTTGGTTTTAAACTCTATGGATTTTTAAGCAATATCTTTTTATAAATAAGACTCAAGGATATTGAAATCCTAATTTTCTTTTTTTAATCAAGGAAGATAGAGTGTTTCCTATATCTAAGAATTAGATTTATTTACGATTTTAGAGTTTTTAGCAGTGAAGTTATTGTTTTCAAGCAAAAAAGTGAAAATTTTCGCGTATCAATCTATTAAATTATTCATATTAAAAAATATAAAATTTTGGAATTTTAAAGAAATATTAAGAGAATTAAATTAAAAAATAAATAGAGATATATTTAAAAAGTGATTCTATTTTTAATAATATTAAATAACGATAAACACAGGAAAATCAATGGACCACCAAAGAATCCTGAAAGAAGCACAAAAAATAGCAGCTAAATATTCGTTTTGGATGGTGTCTGGTAACATCGCTCACTTGTTTGGCTTTGTGCACGAAACACCCGATATTAAATACGAGTTAGAAGTAAAATTCGACGAAGACTTTCCTGAATCACCCCCTCGCTTTATCTTTCATGATCAGATTAAAGAATTATTTGGGGATTTTAGATTAGAGCGCTTAGAGACATGGGATTCTAGTTCAAGCGTTGTAGATGTGATGCACGAACTCAAGGAAAAGATTCAGGATTCAATTCAAGGTCCTGTTGTTATTGAGGAGGTTATCGAAGATTATAAGGTTAACTCTGGAATTGTCGTGAATTCTCAAGAAACAGAAGAATATATTACTCCGGACTTAGATGCGTATCCCTCAAATATTCAAGAAGGTGATTATATCACTCCTTCAAATGTCTATGGAGATTACGAATCCTTTCCTAATTCCGATCTTGAGAGAACCAATCCAAATGAATCCCCTAAAACCATTTCAGAAAGTCTAACAAAAGGGCAAACTCTTTCGGAAGATCAAGAACCGAGTTTAGCTATTGAAACAGAACTTGGCTTGATCCAACAGGCATATGCGTTCGATCAGACAGGGCAAAACAGGGCAGAGATTAATGTTTATATCACAATAACTATCACCAAAACCTTTATAATTGGAGTAGATTTTAAGAATTATCCTCAAAAACCAAATTTAATGCTACCAGAAGGATTAAAATCCATCTTAGGAAATCCTGATCAAGAGCTGGGGATTTTAAAAACATGGAACGATAAAAGTCCACCACACATTGTAGATGTACTACATGAGCTTGAAAAGAGGCTGTTTTTCGTTCAGGACATTGAGCAAGAAGCGAAAAAAATTACGGGTGAATATAAATGTGACATCGTTACAGATAGCATTGCAAAGCTCAAGGTCCACCTATTAACATATGGCTTCAAGAATTACTTGATGGAAATTGACTTGAGCCCTTATCCCAAACCACCTATTATAAATTTAACGGGAGAATTAAAGGACATCATTCAAATGCCCGTTGAAGAACTCAATGCATGTAAGAATTGGAGAGATAATCAAACCGAACCTGTAGAAGTCGTACGAGAGATTTCGTGGTTAGTCGATAAAAATTCTCGCATTAATTTTGAGATAGTTTT
>JAEOUI010000293.1 GCA_016839425.1 Promethearchaeota archaeon | reverse complement strand
TTACAATTTCCTCTCTGATAATCGTTCTTCCTTGGTAGTAATGCTTTCCTTGCTTGATCACATTAACGCCTTTTTCTCCTGAGGCAGCCATTGCAATAGGAAGCGATAAAGAAATTAAAAGTAAACACGCTAAGACGCTAATATTAAAAATAAAAATTATTTTTCTATTCAAATATTTCACCGTAATTTTTTCTTCTCTTTTTAAAATTGAACTAGTGATAAAAAGGTACGAATAATTTAATTTAAAGAGATATTGGATGAAATTGAATATGAATCGAAAGTGAGTTATTAGAATATATTAAAAAAGAAAAAAAGGTAAATTTAATTTGAAGATTTTGAAATTCGTTAATTAAATATTCTTTTGCGCTTGATGATATACGCAATACTGAAAATTGCAATGGCGCTAACTCCAATCAAGGAATAGATTTCGTATCCTGGGATTCCACTACTCTCTCCTGGAGTTTTAAATTTCGTGCTATAACTATATAGATAGTCCACAGTAATTATCAGGTCATTATTTTTCAAGTACGCCTCGTTTTCTATAGAATTGAGCGTTACTTCGTTTGTACGTTCATATCTGCTTAGAACAAAATCATCGTAATCAAGCTTGAATGTTTGTCTTACATTGTATATAACTGATTCGTCAGTACCCGACCATGGAAGGTCTTCCATTTGATACTCTATAGTTATTTCGATTTTTTGCCCTGTATCGTCAATGTTCAACGAATAATCAAAAGTGCTTACATTCCCCTTGGCCCATTCAAGGTCTTGTTGGAGATCGTCCATGTTATCCGTGAATGTTTCCCAAGTTCCCGCAATTACTTGATAATATCCCATCCATCCTCCGGAACCAAACACAACTGAATCCATGAGGTTGTCGCCATCGTTATCTTCATAAACAAACACATAAATCCATTCTGAACTATTTGAAACCATGATGTTGCTGGTGGAATAATAGTCTTCATATCGGTAATATATCTGATTCAAAGTCAAGTTAACCTCAGTTATGTTTACAGTTATGTCTGATAACATGCCCTCGCTATATTCCATATCATGTGAACCTTCTGACCTATATTGCCTCGTGTGATTTGTTTCTGAATAAACAACCTCCTTTACATATGAGTCTCCTTCGGAAATGAAATTAATGCCTAGATCTCCTGGTGCCGCTTGTACGCTCGACATGGAGGATATTAAACACAGCAGGCACATCATGCCAATCAGGGTAAATGACAATATTCTTTTTTTGTGCATTCTTGATACCTTTTTAATTAAATTAGAAATGTTGGATTGTTAAAGATAATAAATTAACAGTATTTATTTTTGATCCTTTTTAATGGTTGCTAACTGGTTTTAAGAATTCATTTAAAAGTAAAAAAAAAAGATAAATTTAATTTAGATATTTTTTGATTACCCTTTATTTGGATAATTTCTTGCACTTGACGGCGTAAGTAACGCCAAAAATTGCAAAGGCACTTACTCCTAATAGGGCATATAGTTCGTATCCAGGAATTGACGTGTCTTCCGAGGTTCTCGGACCCACATATGTTCGATAATAATAGCTATAAACGATATATTCAACTAAATTCTAAAAGTTATTATTTAATGAAGAAAAAATTGGTAAAAATATTAAATAGAATCATTTGTTATTAAATAAGCATTGATTTACTACTTAGTCAGCTTTAACCGGACTTCTCTATCTATATTTTTAAATAAATCTGCTCCATAAATTAGAGTCGCTCTATCTTTAAGTTTATTTACAATTTTCTCTTCATCTTCAAGTCTAATCCTTAAATTTACCCAAATAATTTTCTTTCCAATAACTTGAAGATTTTTTGGGTCAATCTTGATGATTTCTGAAATAGGAAAATAATTCGTAAATTGATTTAGAAGTTCTTGCAAGTAGGAAGAATTGATTGATTGGAGCCATTTATGGAGATCTTTTTCCTTGGATGACCTGTGCTGGAGGAAACAGTCATCAAAGTTTCCCAACTCGGCAAGGTCGACTAATTCGTTTTTATCCTTGAGATATTTTCGGTTTAAGGACAAGAAACACCATATCATGTATTCTAGAATGGTTTCAGAGGTTTTCAAGCTAGATTTTTTGTCTACGATTCCTACGAAATTATAATTCTCAATTTTTCGATACAGGAATTTATTGTCCTGCATTGACATTTCTCTTATGTAAGATTTTTTGTTCGGGTCGAATTCTTTGGCGAAAGTTTGAACTGCTGTGAGAAATCCACCAATTAAAAAAGGATCAAGATTAAAGCCTTTAAGACCAATCGTGTTGCAATAAAGTGTCAATCCAGATTCGTCAATAATGATGAGCCCGTTTAATACCAGAAGATCACCCTTGTATGGTTTATTGATTTGAAGTTTCAAATGTTTTCGTCATGATGTTTAACAAACACAGGGCACCGTTTATGATAGCAATATAACTCATGAAATAGATGAGGTCGTATGGTTGAAACAATAAATCAATACTGCCTACGCTTGCGGACCAATTAAAAATAATGTCTGCAATGGTTGAAAGAGAAAATCCAATTAATAGAATCACCCAAGCGATATTAATTTTTCCCCTGTGAATCTTGGCAAAAACTATGAGAACGCATAAAATCAAGACAAGATCGAAAATAGGATAAAGCGCGGCGACAAAATAGGAAAATATCTCTGAATCTGGAATTGGCCCCACTTCTTGGAACGGCAAAACGATGACAGTAATCACTACAATTATCGTGATAACGAGAAAAATCACTGCTATTATCGATTTTTCCAAAAGCGTAAGTTTAATCTTCGTCAAATGCATTTGTACTATCAAACCTGCTGATAGGAGAATGTAAGCACTGAGGTAAAAGAAGTCAGACATGCTAGGAAAGGGTTCAATATCTGTAAACAGTTCGTAATAACTAAACATTATTTCTCCAATTGTCCAAAAAAGCAAGCCAAGACCCAAACAAAGCCAAACTTTGCCGACAGTCGTAGAAGTTTTATAAATGGTGCTTAAATAAAAAAGGAGTATTGTGCCAATGGTTAAAACCGTGATTAATACGATGGTTTGAAATAATGACGCTTCAAACACTTGTTCTTTCGAGAAAGGAAAATTCGAGATCCAAATTATAGTCATGATTATAACGATTATGAGGCTCGTTGCATAACAAATTTTGAGGATTTTATCTGAAATTTTCATTCTTGAACGCTCTTTTTTAAATTATATAAATATGGTATAAATGGACCTATATATAAACTTTTATTCCATAAAAAGGATTACTATAAGGTTAAACAAGTTGAACTTTTGTGAATAATTCGATTTTTTAGAATTCTTAAAACTCTTTCAAATCTTAAAAAGATAATTAATTTACTTATTTATCATATATTATGAATAAATTTTATTTTTTATAGTCGGAACTTTTAAAATGCTTGATTAGCATCATTTCATAAAAAAATCTTCTAAACATTAAGGTTATTAAATTGTTAAAACAAGTATCAAGAAAGAAACATATATCCATTAAGTTTTATATAGATTATGATAAAAATAATCAGGTTATTTACGATAATTATTATCTAGAAGAAATCGATTTAGTGATTAAATCTCCTATTGGAAATAGTAAGCTAATCCCTATCATGACCAACGATCCCCCAATAATTTCAAGATTCACTTTGGATAATAATGTGTTCTTGTTTTCATATACTTAAATAAGTACATTCATTCTTATTTTAAAATCAAAAACTTTAACTTATATTTGCTTGTATTCTTTTTAGCGTTCTTTAATACTCTTAATCATATTGAAAAAACAAAAAAAATTCCTTTAATTTTTAAAAAGGGTGGTTTTAACGATAAAAATGGTTTCTGTAATACATCTTGGAAGTGGAATAACTCTCTTTTCAACAGTATACGATCATTTTTGCGATCAAATCGAAGAAGGCAAAGAATTAGTTGGATGTTTCGTTCAAGCTATAGACTTGTTTTCAAAGAATATCGGTCAAGAAGGCGTGAGAACTATCGAAATGAGTAACTTGAGAATATTGATTTTCGAAAAAAATCCCATCATAATATCATTTATAATTGACATTGACGACGATATTTCCTTATACAAGAAAAAATTGGATATTTCGCTCCATACATTTTTGAAGAATTTCCAAGTTCATTTACAAGATAACTATAATACTACATCTTTATTTGAAAGATTTCAGAAGGATTTAAACGATATTTTAGAAATATCCGACGAAGATATATTAAGTTCTTGTCCTGAATGCGATAAATCCGAACATTGCGAATGCGTCTATTCAATAATGACTAGATCCCTTAAACCTCTAAAAAACTCAAATTAAAATTCTTCGGTTTAGGAATAGTAATTTTATAATTCACTTTTACACAAATGTAAAGACATAAATAGATGAATATAATTTTTTATTTTGTATCTCATCACAAATCCAATTAACACTAAACCTATTATAGTTTTCGAACGATAAAAAGAGGAATTCTTATGTTTCCGTATCAGTTGGAAGACGATCCACCGTGGTTTTCTCAATTTCTCGTGAATTTCTCGCATTTTTTAGTACGGGCAATTTTCGAAAAAAAACAAGATTCAAAAATCGCAATTAAGAATATAAAAAATACTCCTTCAGAAGTCGTGTTTTTAGATCTCTCTAAAAATAAAAATAAAAATTTGAAATATAATCATTTTTCTCTTGAGTTAGGATTAATTGGTTTTAAAGGAATGATCTTCTACATCTATAATCCCTCCAGGAATAAAATTCGGTTCGATGTATTCAAGCATTCAAGTGATCGAATCCATTCGTTTAATCACTTGTATGCGGAAAATAGCTGGGAAGAGGGTTTTAATGTAGATTTCATAATCGTCCCGTTTGGAAAATTTGAAAACAACAATAAATTAACAATTTCATTTAGGTGCGAGAATCACGATATTACTTCAAAAGTATATTACTGGACTTCTTCTAGATTATATAAGAATTTAAGATCAATAATAACTGTAAATAAATATCTTGAATTAAAACAGAACATTTCAAAAGGGTCTAATCATCCTTTTTATTCGATTGGATCGTGGTTTTCAGGGAACCTCAAGGAAACACTTAAAAATTTAGTTAATAATGTCGCTGGGCTTGATGGACGCGAGGATATAGATCTTGAAGCGTACGAAATGAAATCGCTCATATCAAAAACAAACGATTTCTTATTAAGAATTCCCGAATTTTCCTCTGCATATGATCATCTTTTAAAAGAATTAAAAAGTCTAAAAGAAAAGGTTGAATTCCTTTCTAAAAGTTCTATATGCTCCTCTTTAGATGACATCATTGATTATTATTCACCTTGAATTTTTCTGGATAAAAAATTCAATCAATAATTTTAATTGCATTCAATATTTACTATAAGTATAGGAATTATCTTAAGTTAGTTTAACATGTGTCTTGCAATTCCAGGAAAAATTCTTGAAATAAATCAGGAAAAAAAAACAGCATTAGTTGATTTTGATGGTATAAAGCAGGAGGTCGTCATCGCTCTAATTCAAAATCCTGAAATTGGGAAATATGTCATCATTCATGCAGGTTACGCAATAGAACAGATGAACGAACAAGAAGCTCTCGAAGCAATTGACCAATGGAAGGAGATCGCAGACGATCAAGACTTGGATCTTGTTGATATGCTATAAATGGATCGATTTTTTTAATTTTGTTTTAATAACATCTTAATTTTTCTTGTTCAAATTAAAAAGAGCGAAAATACGGCTTACAACAGAGATAGTCGTAAAACCAATAAAAAATAATATAATTTGAACGATTAAATAGCCCCTAACATCAATTAGACTGATCATTAAAATGACAAATAGAAAGGAACCATAATATTTTCCAATTGGATCATAAACTAACTCTTTATATTTAGATGTTGCTAAAAATTGTAGAAAAATTACGAGAACAGTAATAATTATCCAAATGGGATATATTCCGATAAGAGTAAAGCCTATTAAAATCGAAAATATTGATAAAAAATCACCTATTATATCAAGATAACTCCCTAAAATTGAACAGAATCCAAACTTTCGGGCTATATAACCATCCATTGCGTCAGATACCATGTCTACTATAAATAGTGCCGTGGTAGTACCGATTGATCCAAAAATAATGAAAAAAAAAAGTAAAGGAGAAGTAAGTATTCTAAAAACGCTTAGAAGATTAGGTATATGGGATATTTTCTTTTTCTTTTCATGAATTAGAATAAATTTTTCAGACATTTCTTCCTGATCCAAAAGATCAACTCTTTTTCTTATTAATTAGTTAAAATCACGATTCTCTATTGAAAAAAGATATGTAGACCAATCTTCAATTGATAAAAAAAGTTTTTAAAAGGAGAGCATGTGAATTTGGAAATAAAATAAGATTATTTTAGATTAAATATCAAATAAGTCTCTTTTTAAATCCTTGAGCTTAGAATAGAGTCCTTTGACAGCAAGCATTGCTTTTGAGTTTGGACTATAATCTAAGGGAGAATTTCCACTCAAGTCTGCTTCTCCTATACTAGAGTCAAATGGAATTGAGTGATAAAGAGGGACTTCCCAGTCTTTAATTCTCTTATTTATTATTGTTAATTGATCTTCACTTGTTATTTTATTTGCGATCAAATAAATATTAACGATACCCATCTTTTTTGATAAGTCTATGATCTTGATACAAAGGTCTAGCGATTTTTGCGATGGTTCTGTAATAACGAGCATGACATCTATTCCCTTGGCCGTGCCTCTACCCAGGTGTTCAAGTCCAGCTTCAAAGTCTACCACGACCACCTCGTCTCGCTTGATGAAGAGGTTATATAAGAGCGTGCGTATTAGCGCGTTTTGAGGGCAGAGACAACCGGTCGCAGGTTCTTCGATGCTTCCTAGTACGAGAAGTTGCAAACCATCGGGACCTTCGACCTTGTACTTGTCGGGTATATCAGATACTTCAGGCGTGATGTTATATACTCCAGAAGGGGCTCCTGGAACATTGACTCGTTCGTTGACAAGATCTTTCATTTCCGATATGGGCACGAGTTTTTTCTTGATTTCTGGAGCAATTCCTAAAGTATAGCTCAAGTTCATGGCCGAATCGTTATCGATCGCTAAAACTTTAAATCCATCCTTCGCAAACAATCGAGCAAGCGATCCGGCAATCGAAGTCTTTCCCACACCACCCTTTCCAGAAACAGCTATTTTCATAGTATGTTTATAATAAGGGGAAATAACTTAAATTTTCTACTTTAAAAATATAAAAATCTAAAAGAAGAAACGATGATAAACTGAATGAGTGATCAAAAATGATAAAATTATCTATAGGTTCGTTAAAAGTTAATATCTATCATTATATGCGGACCGAGTTCGCTAATTTTTCTATTAAGCACGATGTATTCCGTGAGGCCTTTTTTTCCGTCAGATGTATAAGTATATCCATCTCCCGAGAAAAGTTCTCTAAGGTGGACGGTAAAATATAAAAACGCTCTAGCTGCAACTAAGGAGTTTGGACTCTCAATATACCGCTCGTAGGTCATAAATCTCTGATCTTCTTTTCCAAGTTTATCAATTTCACTAAAATCAAATTTTGCTTCGTTTTCGATACTCTCGAAGCTTGTATTTTTCAAGTTTTCAATGTGATCATGCAATTTATTTGAAATTTTTGGATAGGTTTTTGATACTAAATTAATAACATTATCCCAGGTTGCAATATCTGCTTCTCCACCCTCTTCGAAAATTACGAGTTTGAATTTATTACCTTCGTTTAGCTTTCTCTGAATGTAATCTTTTTCGTATCCAATCTTTACGAGCATGTCGTAAGATTCTTTCCCTAATAACTTTTCCAAACCGTCAGGACCCATTAGCATGACAAGTTTACGATCAGGATCGTCGGTTAGTGTCTCAAAATCTTTTGTAGTTCTACCTCGTATGATGCGACCACATATCCCTTCGACCTTAGCTTGTTTTTTTCTTATTAAAAATTCTTTATATTCAAATAGGTTCATAATTTTAGATAAAATTGCTTTTATAATTTCAAGATGTTTATCAGCGATCGTCGACACTCATATTTTGCATCCGATGGGCAATTTTTTTCATCTCTTCGAATAATTTCATATTCTCTTCTTGATCGATTGTTTGTGCTTGAAGATCGTTTAACCTTTTAAGTTCCATGTGTAATTTAACGAACTCATCGGGAGCTTCCACTTTATATTTGTAGCTTCTTTTTCCGTCATTTGAAATGCTAACAAATACCCATTTTTTCGCCCTCTGCGAATAATTCCATCGTCCAGGCGTGAATGTTCTTCTCAAGTTGGGTCCCGTAATATTAATAGTGAAAGCTGATGTAAATATATAAAAAAGTACAGCAATATAAATTTTGTAATTTTATTGTTTCGACAACGCTTCTTGTGCAGCTTCTCTGACATCAATGTCAGTATCGTTAGAGAGTATTTCTAATAATTTTTTGCTTTCTTCTATTTTCATATTCTTTAAAGCCTTAACTACATGAAATCGAATCATCCAATTTGTATCATTAATTAGTTCTGAAAATATAGAAAAAATTTTTTCATGTTTTATACGAGCTAAAGTCGCTATTGAGCGTTTTTTCATTTCATAGGTCGTATCGCTTTTAATATCGTTTAATAATTCAAAGATCAATTTTTCTTTATCTGTATCTCCCATATCGTCAATTACGGTCATATTTAGGTTTTGGGAAGTGATATTAGAAGAATAATCCATTGAAGTTTGAATCGTTACCTTCGATTTCAAGTCCATAATCTCTCCTTTAAGGGAAATAATCGATTGTTTTAATTCTTCTTCGTCGCTAAGTTTTATGGAAAGTTCAGTTTTTAATTTCTTAATCTCAGCAGTTTGTTTTTGATTCTCAGCCTTTAAATCCTGAATAATATCGCTCGCATCGTTACTGAAAGGTACATCAAAATCTTGATTCAAACCAACATCTATTGATTGGTCTGAAGCGTCTTGCCTTACTTGTTCAAGTTGTTCTAAAAGGTTTTTATTTTCGTTTTCGATAGTTTGAATGAGTTCAAGATGGTTAGCTTTCTCTTCTTGTAACTCTGTAATCTGATATTCTAATGTGTCCTTTTCTTCCTTTATCATTGATATAGTTTCAAGCAACTGTTCGTTATCTTTTTTAAGCGATTCATTTTCGTCTCGATTCATATCTGATATAGAATTCAACCTATCCTGTGAGTCTTCGTATTTTAATTTGAAGTCGTCATTCAACGCGTTTAATTCTGCAATTTGAGCGCTTTTTTGATTTAATTCTTCTTCCATATATGCAATTTTTTTGATTTGTTCCTCAATATCGAACAAAATTCGTTCGGAATTATTCTTTTCATCTCGAAGCGCGTCTTTAAGCTCTTGTTTTTCACTCTCTAATAAAAAAATCGTGTTTTCCAAGGTATCTCCATTATTGGCTTGATTAGCTTTACTTGATTGAGCAATATTTATAGAAGTTATTCTTTCAATTTCTTGATTTAATTCGACGATTTCCTCCTTAAGTTCCTCGTTTTCTAATTTAAGTTGCTCTGAGAAATCTTCTGTTTCTTCTTCTCCTTTTTTCTTTTTCTTCTTCTTCTTTTTAGCACTCTTTTTAGATTCGATCAATTCCGTGTTGAATTCTTCATTGATCCTCAAGGTTTCATTTAATTTTACTTCCTGTTTATTTATCCTTTCTTGCAATTCTTGGATTTGTTCGTATCGTCGTTCTAATTCCACCTCAAGTCTTGTTAGATCTTCATCTTCGCGTTTAGCAACTAAATTATTTATTTGCGCTCTTAGGGATTCGATTTCAGCCTCATAAGCTTCGTTTGAAGCGTTTAAATGATTAAGTTGTATCTCATATTTTTCTTTCAGGTCGAACGACGCCTTTTCTGCACTTTCTAACGATTGTTGCAAGCTAATAATTTGTGCTTGGTAATCTTCGATTTCTATCAAGAGTTGATCAACCTGTTGAGTTGAAACACTCTTATTTTCTCGAATATCTTCTTGAATGAATCCATGCTCTTTTATATCTTCAATTCTTGCTGTTAGTTCTTCGTTTTCCTCAGATAGCTGCTTGAGTAGCGATTTAGCGTTCTCATCGTTAGCTCGATACATCTCAATCTCGGTTGTTAATCTCTCTAATTCTATTCTAGCGGCTTTTAAATCCTCCATTATAGAAGATTCGTTCTCCAAATCTTCTGCCTTCCGTTGTAGGTGTTCTATGGTTTGTTTGAGGATTTCTACATCCCTGTCCTTTTTTAAAATATCCTGTCTTTGGGAATATATCATGTCCTTAAGTAGTTGTATGTCGTCGTCTACTCCCAAGTCGTCTTGTTGATCGTTATCTTTTAAGGATTGGATGAGTAATTTTTGCTCCTGAATCGTAAATTTCAAGCGGTTAATTTCTTCCTTGAGAGATTCTATTTTTCGCTCGAGTATTGACTGAGTTTTATTTTCTTGATCGATTACATCTATCAAGCCTTTCAAGTCTTTTTCCATAGCTTTTCGAATCCTTTTCGAATAGTTTTCGTTCTACGATTTATAAATGGTGATTTACTCTAAAAAATGTTAGTGTCAAAGTTTATTCCTAAAAATAGATATATATTAAAATGATTTTTAAAATAATAACAGATGCTCGTGATATGTTGGATAAAAAAGCATTTAGATTTTTACAAGATCAGATTATAATAAAAGAAATAAAAAGAATTAATTTAACCTTTCTTAGTATACTTTAATTTCAACGATCTTGTCTCCTTGGGCAATACTATTTACGACGGCTTGATCGGCATTACTTTTAACTTCCCCAAATATAGTGTGCTTATTATTCAGCCAATCCGTAACGATATGCGTGATGAAGAATTGAGATCCATTCGTTCTTGGACCTGCATTTGCCATGGCTAAAAGACCAGGCTTATCGAACTCACGTCCGCTTTGAAATTCATCAGCGAATGGGTAATTTACTTCTTTACCTTTATACGGAAAGGACGAAATACCTTTATTCCTTGGGCCACCAGTTCCCGTTCCGAGTGGGCACCCTCCTTGTATCATGAAATTGTCGATAACGCGATGGAAGTTCAAACCGTTGTAATATCCATTTTGCACGAGATATAAAAAGCTTGCTACCGTCATGGGTGCGTCTTCGTCGAATAAGTTGAGATGTATGGTACCCTTATTAGTAACTATTTCTACATTAGTCATAAAGAGTATAAAGATACGGTTTTATAAAAGATTTTTTTTAGTAAAAAAAAGTTAAAAGAAAAAAAAAGAAAAGATGTGTTGATTATTCTTTTACTGGTGGCTTTAAAACAAAAGCTATTACAGCAGCGCCAAAGGACATTATACCCATTACAATAAATAAGACTAAATAACTTCCAAAGGCGGAAACAAACACATTTACCATAGTTGCACCCATAAATCCGGCGATACCATACGCGGTAAAGACAATTCCGTAGTTTGGTCCTAATTTCTTTGTACCAAATAAGTCTCCTGTGGCCGTGGGGAACATTGAGAAGTTTCCACCGAAACAGAAGTAGATCAAGCACACAAAAACCAAATATACAATAGGATCTGCGGCAGTAAAGAAGAACAATATCATGAAGATTCCTTGAAGGATGAACATGATCATCATCGATTTTTTATAGGAGATCTTGTCTGAAAGCAATCCCCAAACAATTCTTCCAAGTCCATTGAATAACGCCGCAAATGCTCCAACTGTAGCGATGAAAGTTAAATCGTTTATCAAACCAGTTGGTTGACTATTTGCAAAATCCTTATATGCACCAATTGTCATAAGACCGCAAATTGCGCTTAAAACGAAGGCAAACCATAACATCCAGAATTGGGGGGTTTTGATCATTTCCTTTCGTTCAAATTCTAATCCAGATACTCCATCTTCAACAGATGGTGGTGGTGGTGTCCAACCTGCAGGTGCCCATCCTTCGGGAGGATCGATTAGAGTTAATGCACCGATAAGAACCATAACTAAATAAATAATGCCGATCATTACGAACATTAAAATTACACTTACACCACCTAAAGCTCTTATCACATAATTGAATATAAAACTTCCTGCACCAAATCCCGCAACGGCAATTCCGTTTATTAAACCCTTTTTGTCTGGAAACCATTTTGCAGCACATGCTATTGGACACACATAGGCAAATCCTATTCCTACACCAAAAATGATACCATAAGTAATCATAAGACCTAAGAATGAACCTGCTGTAAAAGCGGATCCAATAACTCCAATTCCGAGAATGATTCCACCTATCATTGCTACTTTCATGGGTCCAATTTTCTGTTGCAATTGACCTGCAAAGATCATAGTAATTGCAAAAGCTAAAAGGCTGACACCAAAAATGTAAACCGTCATTTCTCCTGAAATGCTTGGATCAAATCCTTGCATATATGGAGTTGCTAAAGCTGAAACAGTTGACCAACTATATATGGTTCCTAAGGCTAATTGGACTAAAATTGCTCCAAAAACGACAAACCATCTATTTTTTATGGGATTTAATTTTTCAGTAATTCCTTTGAATTTTTCCGACATTTTTCTGTACCTTTTTAGTAAAAATGTGTTATTTTTTAAAACATGTCAAGATTTAAAATGTTTAAGAATTGAAACATCGCTACTTAAATCCAACAAATTTATAGGAAATCGATGAAAGATTAAAAAATCATCCTTATCTTATTACCATATCAATAAATAAAACTTTGTTAGATCCTAAATTGTCAACAAAAAAATCCAACGATATATCATTCTTCTTTAATCCCAAATCGATTGCAGTTATAGGAGCGAGTGCAACGCAGGGGAAAGTAGGCAACACCGTCTTAAATAATATCGTAAAATCAGGTTACAAGGGAAAGATTTATCCAATTAATCCGAGAGAAACTGAGATTCAAGGAATAAAAACATATAAAAGCGTTTTGGATGTTAATGGAGAGATCGAGATTGCAATCTTTGTTGTTCCAAGCAAGCTCGTTTTAGCTTCTGCGATAGAGTGTGGTGAAAAAGGTGTAAAAGGTCTCGTAGTTGTCACAGCCGGTTTCAAAGAAATCGGGGATGAGGGCGTTGAAAGGGAAGAAAAACTCGTTGAAATTGGAAAACAATACAAGATGAGGATATTAGGGCCAAACTGTCTTGGATTCATCGGTCTTAACTATAATGGTTCATTTGCCGCAGAAACTCCAAAAAAGGGGCACATTGCCATGATTTCGCAATCTGGTGCAATGCTTACGGGTATGATGGATTATTCCATGTCGCAAGCCTTTGGTTTTTCCTGTAATATTAGTTTAGGAAACAAGGCCGACCTTAGCGCAGTTGATTTCATTGAATACCTTGCAAACGATAATGAAACGAAAGTAATATTATGTTATTTGGAAAGCATTAAGGACGCAAACAGGTTTCTTAAAGTATTACCGGAAGCTACTCGAAAAAAACCGATTGTAATCTTAAAATCGGGAGTAAGTACTGCAGGGGCTAGAGCCGCTTCAAGCCATACAGGGGCGCTTGCAGGTGCAGACATTGCCTATGATCTGGCATTCGAGAAATCAGGAGTAATTCGAGCAAAAACAATCGAGGATCTATTCGATTACGGAGAAATTTTTCACTTTCAACCGATTCCGAAAAATAATTCTTTTGCGATCGTGACAAACGCAGGTGGTCCTGGTATCGTGGCTACCGATGCTTTTGAACGAGAAGGTCTGAAATTCGCCTCTTTTCACGAATCTATCCTGCATAAATTACGAGAACATTTACCTTTAGAAGCTGCTATATTCAATCCAATCGATATCGTAGGAGATGCAAGCCCTGAACGATACGAATTTACATTGAAAACAATTTTTGGAATTAATCATAGTTCCGAAAAAAATTCGGACATTACCACGGAAGGTGTTTTAATAATTCTAACGCCTCAAGCTCAAACAAAACCAACAGAAGTAGCGAAAATCGTAAAAGATATTTATACGCAACATCTGAGGGTTAAGAATAAACCCGTTCTTTGTTCATTTATCGGCGAAAAGTCGATAGCTGAGGGTAGAACATTTTTAAAACAAAATTTCATTCCATGCTATTACTTTCCAGATAGGGCTGCTCATGCTTTAAAAACATTGATAAAGCGAGGGGAATATCTAAAAACCAAACCACTTTCCGAAAGAAAGATACCTATTTTTGAAGTAAATAAGTCTCGAGTAAAAGAAATCTTTGATGAAGTTAAAAAAGACGCACGTAAAGTCCTTTTAAGCCACGAAACGAGCGAAATCTTTCATTGTTACGGAATAAAGTCGCCTACATCACGCTTAGCTCGTACACCTGCCGAAGCAATGACCTTGCAAAAAGAGATTGGAAAAGCGGTCATGAAAATCGTAAGTCCGCAAATCATTCATAAGACGGATGTGGGAGGAATCATCCTTAACATAGAATCTCCCGAACAAGCGTTCGAAGCCTACATTCAGATAGTTGAAAATGCCAAGAAGTTCGGACCTAGAAACGCGCAGATCTATGGTGTCGAGCTGCAGGAGATGGTAAATTATAAGGATCAACTAAAAGTTAACGAAATTATTGTTGGTGTCTCCAGAGATCCTGGATTTGGTCCTTTAATCATGTTTGGTGCGGGAGGGATTTACGCGAACTTCATAAAGGATGTCTGCTTCGCTTTATCGTTTAAGTTTACGAAAAAAGATGCCAGAAAGCTAATCGAAAGTACCAAAATTTATAGCCTTTTACAAGGTGTTCGAGGAGAAAGTCCTTCTGATATTGAAGCTGTTTTGGATGTACTGCTCAGAATATCTCAACTTGTTAACGACTTTCCCGAAGTCGTGGAACTAGATATAAATCCATTGCTATCGTTCGTAAAAGGCTATAGTGCAGTTGATATTAAAATAACAATTACATAAAATGACAAGAAAAAGATTTTTATATGTAGTAAATAACAATTAATCTGAAAAACGAGGAAATTAAAATGGTAAAAAACATATATTTATGCTCGTTGGAAGAACGAGTAGGAAAAACCCTTCTTTCCATAGGAATAATGCAATATTTAAAAAATAAGGGTTATAAAGTTGCGTATTTTAAACCAATCGGGATACCGAAGGCAGCATTCTCAAATAAGGCAGATATCGATGTAGGATTCATACAAAATACTATCTTGGAAATAGACTTACCATACGATATCGTTTCACCAGTAGCGATACCTGATTCGTTTTATATAGATCTCATTGACGCTAACAAAAAAGAAGAGTACTTGGAAAAAGTTAAAAGAGCATATGACGAGATTATAAAACATGTCGATTATCTCGTCATAGAAGGTGCACCAAGCATAAAAAAATTCATTAGAGTCGGCGTTGACGATGTCACCGTTGCTAAAGCTTTAGGCATAGAAGAACTCTTGTTTGTAAACACCGATTCCTCAGATCGATGTATCGACAACTTATTTTTCACGAAAAATTATTTCGATTTTCGAGGTATCACCATAAAAGGTATTATTTTTAATATGATCGATCAT
>JAEOUI010000292.1 GCA_016839425.1 Promethearchaeota archaeon | reverse complement strand
TTTATCACTTTTCTCTATTAGTTTTATTTAAAATTATTGCTATACTTAGTCTTATTAAGCGTAATTTAAAAAAATTGTTTTTATTATAGAGCGCTTAGAAGTTTATATAGCAATCAAGAAAAATAATTAAACGAAAAGGATGAAAAATGTGCGAATTCAAGGTCATAAAACAAAACAATGGAAGTCAAGTTGCCGAAGATATATTAGTGTTATCATATACCGAAAATAACGAACTTGTCGTCAGGGACATTTTAGGATCGGGCGCTGTTTTCGATTCGGCCCTAATTCTTGATGTGAATACCATTTCACAAGAGTGTAAGATTATTGAACACCCTATAATAAAGCTATTTGTTGAGTTAGTAAAATCTCTTGCAGACAAAAAAGTTTCTAAGGAACTTGTTGAACGCGTTCAATTGAATCTAGAAAAAATAAAAAATGAAATTATATAGCACGATTATTTTATTTTCCAAAGCGTTAAATGTTTTCAACACTTATATAATATTGAGTAATAATGTGGTTTGATCCTTCTTTTTTTTAAGTTTGGTTCGTATATTATCACAAAAACGATTTTATAATCCGTAGGAAGATTTAAACCTAAATTAAACGATCCATTTACTTACTAAAAATATTGGGTTCAAGCGAATTAAAGAATTTTTCGAGCAGAAATTAATGAACATACAAATTGAATCAAATTTGGGGATTTTATTATGTCAATGATTAGTATTGTAAAGGATTTAAGGAAAAAAGAAGATGAGTTAATCAATTTAGATATTATTAAGGAATATAGCACTAAATTACATTACAATATCAGAGATGTTATGAACTATCTCATATCTCAGGGATATATAATGGAAGTTTTTAAAGACTTATTTTATGTGAAAAATAATGACGAATTTAACAAAAAAGAGCTAAAATATTCTCGATATGAGCTTATTACCAAGGTGCTCATGCTAAAGAAAGTTAAAAATTGGTATTTTGGTTTGAATACTGCTTTAACCTTTGAAAGTACGGAAAAAAAAGAATTATTTTTTGACAACGACAAGAGCATTGATTACATCATTAACGATCGTTTATCAATGAATAAACCCATTACAATCGATGGAAATAAATTCTCGTTTTTCGTGTTTAACAATGAACTCCTTACTTTCGGAATTAAAACCAGTGAAAATTACCGTTATTCAGATTTAGAGAAAACTATATTGGATTATATCTATATTTATAGTTCAAATCATGTGGGTATAGGAAAAATCATGAAAGAAGCGTCAAAGTACAAAAATCACGTTTCTAAAGAGCGTATATTCGAATTTTCGAAGCATTATCCTTCAATCGTAGGACAGATCCTAGAAAAAGCAAACTTCTATTAAAATTAGATAATCGTTTCAAAACTCTTCTATCTTTTTTTGAAGAACTAATGAGTGGTTAATAGATCATTTTCATTTTTAAGCCATTCTCCAATAAGAGAGTAATTTAATTGAACATATCACTCAGAGATTTAAAGAATAAATTAAATAAATTAAAAATCATTTAAATTCAGGGATTTTTATTCGAATTTAATTCAATACTTTTTATACCAAATTTTGGAATTAAATATTTAGCAATTTCTTAACATAATTGTAAAATATTATATATAATAATTTACTAATTACTACCTTGAAATTCAATTATTTACAATAAAATAGAAATCATAATTTGATAAAAATGACAGATATAAAAGCAAATTGGGTTAAAAAAGATTATTATGAAACATATATAGATATAAAATTTCCTATAAAGCGAAAAGATTTAGTTCCAGCTCTTAGAAACACAGCAACAGAGCGTATTATCTTAGACGGTGTAGACTGGATATATAATTTATTTTTTGATGGAACTTATATTTGGGCTCTTGGATATAGGCCTTCTCAGTATATTCTTTTTAAGATTGATCCTGAAAATAACAATATATTATATAGACTTTCATCGTTTTTTATTCATTCTTTAGCTTTTGATGGAAAATTTCTTTGGTTAGTAAGATATTTTGATAAAATGATAACCCTACTTGATATTAACACTAATCTCTTAGAAGCAGATATTCTTTTAGGTGATAAAATTCCTAAATATATTATATTTGATGGAGAATATATGTGGGTTACTATTTCACAGGATTCTATTTTCAAGTTGATAGCAATTAATTCGAGTAGTTATGATTTTGAAACAATAAAAGATCTAAATATAATACCAAAGGGAATGACTTTTGATGGAAAAAATATTTGGATAGCTGCAGCAGATAGGATAGTTAAAAAAATAAATTCATACAACACATTAGATGATATAGATTATTATTTTGATAGTATTATAATGGATATAATTGCAGCTGATGGGTATGTTTGGGTTGCTGAACCTCGCAAAATAAGTTATATTAATCCAAGTACAGGTTCATTAAATGAGGCGTTAAATATATTATCTATAGAGTATATTAGTTCAATATGTCTCGATTCTTGTAGATATTTATGGTATACTTCACTTTTTAATACGGTAACAAAATTCATTGGAGGGGATTTTATATCTGAAACATTTGGAGTAGGACGAGGTAGAAAAAAAATTGTCTTTGATGGTACTCATATATGGGTTGGAAGCAATCAGAGTAATGCTTTATGTAAAATTCCAGCATTTAATCTGATACATCATTGAATCGTATTTAAATGAGGTGAATATTATGAATTTTTATAAAATAGAATATAGAATGAACGAAAAGAACGAATATATATATCCTTCTGGTGTGAAGGAGGTTGTTTGGAAGAAGTCCGTTTATGATTACAAAAATAAAGTCATGATCGGTTTTACTGAACAAGAATTAAAAGCTGATGGTGAAAATATTGTTAGTTTTTCATCTAAAGAAGCTGTAGATTTAATCAAGGAGATTGAGAGTAGTTATCCTAAAATAAAGGTTTCAGAATCGATTTTTGAGAAATAATTGGTTGTATTAAACGAAGATTATATAACGACCATATGTTTTACAAGTGTGATTTTTCAAAGAATTTTTTAATAAATATTTTTATAAGAAAGATAAAATTATTTGGTTTGTTTAATGTTTCAATTTGTTAATATTGCACTAACGGTAATGATAGTTCCGCTTGTTTTTATCGGTCTTACAATTGTTTTTTTTGTATTTTTCTTGAAAAGATATTTCGACTCCAAGCATAAAATGTTTGCATATTTAAGCGTATTTTTCGCAACATACCTCTTGCAAAATATATTTCAAGTTGGAGAGTTCTTACTCCAACCTGCTGAAGAGGCTAAAATTTTCTTCACCTTAAGAGAATTATTTGATATGTTAGTGTTATATTCGCTTGTCGTCCTTCTTGAAGTATTTGAAAACGATACGGGATTGTCAAAACGACAATTCTTAATGTCAACCTTGGTGTTTATTTCTATTGGGGGGATGATCTCCACTCCAACATTTCTCGTAGACGAAACTTCGGTCTTTGCAATTAATTACGGTAATGAAGAGCCTGTCTGGTTAATTGAAATAATTTTCTTCATCGTTGCGGGAATATGGTTGATTCTAATGCTATATCGAAATCACTCCCGTGCCTGGTCGTCAAAACAAAAGTCGTTAATGAAATGGCTTTTCTGGGGTGTATTTTTTGCAATATTTTTTCAATTCATAGCTTGGATAGTAATATTTTTCGCATCCCTTACTTCGACTCTTTTACTCTTGATTTCTCTGGTTATATTCCTTGTAGTTAGAAATCTTGGAGTTATATTCATAGGTATTGCTTTTTTACGAGCAAGCAAGGAACCTTGGTTACTACAACGGCATAGAGTTCATTTTCTTATCGTTTATTCGAAGGACGGAATTCAATTGTATTCCAAGATTTTTTCAAAAAACTTAAAGGAAGAAAGAACGCTTCTATTAGCTGGGGGATTTTCTGCTATAACTTCCATCTTTAAAGAAGCAACTGAAACTACTGGTGGTATTAAATCAATTTTACTAGAAGATAAAGAACTAAGAATCATTAATAAACCAATGTTTATAAGTGCTATCTTGGTAGATTTTAGTACTCAAGCTTCTGAAATTGCTCATGTGAACTTTACTCGCGAGTTTGATGAAAAATTCAAGGAAGAACTGGAATCGTTTGACGGAGAAGTATCGATCTTTGAAAAAGCAGGAGAAATAATAAAAAAATACTTTGCTTAATCCTGCAACTTTATTCCAAATACTTTTTTATTTCAAGTTTAACTTGTAGATAGAGTATGTATGGTCAATCAGTTTTTTAATCTATTTATTTTCCTAATTTATGCTTATCGTTTTTCTTACAAAGCTAAAAATCTTCTAATCAATGGACTACTCAAAGTATATATTCAAATATGATTAATTTATAACTATGAAATACAAGAAAAATCAATACACGGATAGTGTCTCGATATGCACTTCCATCATTGGAAGCTTGTTTCTTTATTGGGGGATATCGAGCTTTATCGATCGCTCTTGGGCTTGGGGCGTCATAGCATCGTTAATTGGGATCGCCATCCTTTCTGGACAGATTGCGGCTTTCGCAAATCGTGGTAGGTTAAGAAAAATTGTCAAGTTTGAGTTCGAATCCAATCCAGAAGCCTCTATTGAAAATATCTGTGCAACCACGGGAATCACCCAAAAAGATGTGCAAGCAATAGTATTAGATCTTAAGGTTCGAGGAGAATTAAAAGGAAAGTTTTCAACATCAACGGGCAAGATTCAAGCACCAGTAGAGGAGAAAATAGCCGAAGAAAAAGTATCATTCTATTGTCACAACTGTGGTACTCCGATTAAACGGGGAGAAGCACAGTTTTGTGCCTATTGCGGGGCCAAAACGAGCGATTAATCTGGATTTTTTAACAATTATTTTTTCCATTAATTTACATTAGAATTTTCTAATCTATCAAATAATAAAATTGGAGATTTCAAAAAGATGGAAAAGAAGAAAATAGGGATAAAAATTAAATTATGAGATAGAAGGTTTTATCGACAATTGAATTATTTTTTTTTTCCTTTTGGTGGTATGATTTCGATTTCCATCGATGACACATTGCTTTTCGTGCCGTCTTCGTTTTTAAGCTCCTCGGTGTAAATCTTGATCTCCCCATAAGAAGCTCCTTGAGCGAACTTGTTTATGAGGATTTCGGCAACATCAACTGCTCGCGAGATAGAACGCCCTCGTGCCATGATCACGCAAGGCTTTTGAGCGTCCAAGTTCATCATCGCCGCCATTACATAGTTCATAGTTTTTTTTTTACCAATAAACACTTTCGTGTCGTCATCTGCCAATTTGTTTCACCTTAATTCTATTTTTAAATCTAATAATTTAGGTTTTAGGTGTTCTTTTAATAATAGGCTGCAGCAAGTAATTGTTTGATAATTAAGTGATTATTGATCTTTAACCAAGTTATCGATATAAAGATTTTGCAATTTGCGAGTGAATGCATTATTTGAACCTCAAGCCAATTAGAATGCCACCCAAACGAAAAACAAGGATATGGACTTAGATTAGATTATAAATCGCTATATATTATTTATTTTTTTTTTCTAAAAATATAGAAAAGGGTATTTACTTATAACATTTCAAAGAATAACCAGATGCCTTTATTTATCTATCGTTTATTTTATTATTCAGTAACAAAACGAAAATGACAAAAATTAAGATTCCCTCCAAAAATTCAAAGATTATATGAAATTGGAACAGATAAGCAAGCAATTTTTGATGGAGTGATTACTAAAGAGTTCATTCAATGGAAGCGTGCAAATTATCGTTCCTTTTCGATATTTAGCAAAGAATTTTACATATCTATTGATACTTATATGATACTTTCAATTATTATTATCGCCGTTCTGACAATATCAAGCCTTGTTATCGTTCCATTCAGTCTTTCGTTAATAAGAATGTCACGCGATTATATATTGGGATCTATTTTATTTACTTTAAGTATATCCTATATATTTACCATAACATTATCTTATTCTCGTGATTTCATAACTGGGAAATATAAAGAATATAGAGGTTCAAGAAAAAATAAAAAACAAGGTGCAGCTATTCTCTCTACATTTTTAATAAATCCAATGATAGTATTTTCTACGATTTTTGTTTTATGGTCAACTTTAATCCCTGGAGACCTCTTTTTATTTATATTCCTCCTGACTTGGTTTTTTTTTATTCCAGGTTTTTTAAATTACTATTTAAACAAATAGAATTAATTAAATCCAATAGGAATTTGCTTTTATTTTCCAAATGATATTTAAAAAAATCGCTAGTTTGAAGAATGATTTTTATTTTTTCTTTTATTATAGAATTGCATGGATCTTAAATATCTCAAGCTTTCTATCGAAGAAAAGGTGGCCTTGGTCGCCCTACATCGTCCTGACAAGAGAAATGCTCTTTCTCCCGAAGTTTTAGAAGAGATCGAAGCGTTATTCACACAATTAGGTGATAACAAGGATGTTAATGTGATAATTTTTACAGGTGGAGAACAATATTTTTCCGCTGGGTTCGACCTTAACTTCGTACGAACGCTAGAAAAAGTATCGAACGAGGATTTTACGGCTCTCTTTCACAGGGCTTACAGGGCAATAATGTTTTGCACTCAACCCGTCATTGCAGCAGTTGGCGGACCAGCGATCGCTGGTGGTTTTGATCTTAGTTTGATGTGCGACATTCGCTACGCTTCCGAGCGGGCTAAATTTGGTCAGCGGGAAATCGTTCTTTCTCTTACGCCCGTTATGGATCCGCTCTGGAGGATCATCGGATTAGGACGCGCCTTAGAAGTTGCCCTCACGGGGAGGATTTACGACGCTCACGAAGCCGAGCGTATGGGATATGTGAGTAAGGTATTTCCCGAGGGAAAATTAGTTGATTCTGTAATGGAAATTGCGAAAAATATGGCAACTTACGATCGTGAAGTATTGCACGAAACCAAGCAACTCGCTCAAAATGTCGTAAATCAGGACTTGGACGGTGCAATGAGGCTCCAAGAATGGCTTTTCAGGTCGTTTATCGGTTCCGAAGACAACCACAAGAGGGTCGATGCTCTCTTGGAGAGTCTTAAAAAATGAACAAAATTATTTTTTAAATATATTTTTTCTTTTATTCTTGAATTAAATTTCCTAATAACAAATAATAATAGCTTCGTAGTCATAATTTAATTATATATGGAAGCAATATTACACAGACGGGACCTGATCAAGGCTCCCAACTTGAAAAAAACATTCACTTTAATAAATCAATACTTATATGGTCGGTTAAAATACACCGATAAGGACACCAGAACCCGGTCTAAGGAGATCGTCAACCTATTATTGATAAAATTAGTTGACGAGATGACAAAATCACCCGACGAAGAGTTGGATTTCTGTGTCAAGAATTCGGAAACCGATAGAGAATTGTTCGAAAGGTTACAATCATTTTTTACTGCGAAAGTAAAAAAGAAATATCCCGACCTGTTATCTGAAAAAGATTTTCTAGCCTTGAACCCCGAGCTTACAAAGTTAGTCGTTGAAGAGTTACAGCACATATCTCTCCTGCTTTCGTCGAAAGATTTATTTGCTGACGCTTTTGAAGTGTTTGTAAGTAAGCTCTTAAAAGAAGAAGGTGGCCAATTTTTCACGCCTTCTAATGTCGTCAGATTTATGGTGAGATATCTGAATCCTGATTTAGATTCTCTTGTAATAGATCCTGCTTGTGGACACGGGGGATTTTTGTTAGAAATAAAAGATCTACTATGGGAAAAGCTCGAACAAGAAGAGAATAGTACCATTGAAAGGAAGAAAGAAATCATATCTCAACTTTATGGTATAGATAAAGACGCGTTTTTAGTCAAAATATGCAAGCTCTATTTAGAAATTTTAAGCGGGGGAAAATCTAATATAGTCTGTGAAGACTCGCTAGATCCCAGAAGTTTTCGTTCTTTAGCACAAGAGCTTGTAGAGAACGACAAATTTGATTTCGTATTCACAAATCCTCCTTTTGGTGCTAAAATTCCTATCGAAGCAAAGAAAATATTGGAGTTATACGAGCTTGGACATAAATGGAATACTATTGATGCTGGTCGATGGGAGCGTACTTTAAGGCTTGTGAAAAAAAAAGCACCTCAAATTCTTTTCATTGAGCGTTGTGTTCAATTATTAAGAAATGGAGGAAAGCTGGGAATAGTCTTGCCTGAAGGGATTTTTGGAAATGTTTCTGATGGAAATATATGGGAATTCTTAAAATCCAAGGGAAAAATTCTTGCTGTAGTATCCTTAAGCCAAAATACTTTTCAACCTTATACTTGCAATAAAACAAGCATTTTATTCTTTCAAAAATTTGAAAAAATACCTGATGATTACGAAATCGATTTCGCTATTGTTAACAATGTTGGACATGACAAAGACGGTAAAGATCTTTTCAAATTAAACCGAGATGGAAGTAAAAAAATAGACCAAAATGGTAATCAAATCATTAACGACGAATTATTGGATCTTCACATAAAAATGAAAAAAAGCGAGCGATTTGATTATCATAAAAAACAACTCGTTTTTAAAATAAATTTTAGCGAAATTAAAAACAATATTTTCATTCCATATTACTATACGGGTGTGGAAAAAAGACTTAAAATGCTCCAAGAGAACAGGGACTATGTTCTATGCTCAATAAGGGATTTAGTACAAAAAAAAATTATACACTCTCAAAAAAATAGCCACCTTCCCCGAGGCGACGAGATAGGGTCTCATGTATATGGTTTGGGCGATGTCCCATTTATCCGAACGAGCGAGATCTCCAATTGGGAAATAAACCTCGATTCGCATAAAAAAACTTCTGAAGAGGTATACGAGCAATATAAATCCAAACAAAACATCGAAACAGGAGACATCCTGCTTGTAAAAGATGGTGGACCTAACTTGATCGGAAAGACAGCATTCATAACCGAACTTGATACTAAGATAATCGTCCAGAGCCATATATTCCTACTTAAATGCTTGAAAAACAACGAAACTATCGATCCTTACCTTCTTATTTACCTGCTTAATTTAGACATCGTTCAGCGACAAATCCAAGCAATCACGTTCGTTCAAGGAACCATAGCAACGATTGGAAATCGCGTGATGGATATTATCATTCCATTACCCGCACAAAAAGAAAAAAGAAAGGAAATTTCTAATAGCGTTAAAGAAATTATCGATAATAAAGTCGAAATCCGAAAAAAAATGAAGGATCTCTCTTTAAAATTGGATTAAAGATAAAATTTGAAGGATTTATGGAGAAATAAAATTAATAAAGAGCATCGAGTTGCT
>JAEOUI010000291.1 GCA_016839425.1 Promethearchaeota archaeon | reverse complement strand
ACCAGCGTCTGAGACTCAGGATGTTGAAATTGAAATGAATAGGGGTCGTAACACGGCCGATTTAACTTATGATACTGAACCAGGTGAAAGATTTAAAGAAAGAGCAAAGTTATCATTAGTTGGTGCTGCTGAAATGGGTAATTCACCAGATTACGCCAATGCTATTCCAAGTGATGTTGGGAAAAACGTCGCGGCCGCAGCTGAAAAGAGAAAAGAAGCAAGAGAAGAAGAACCTATATATGACAAAGAAGCTGTTCCTGTGAAAGAAAAGGATGAAAAACCAGCAAGGCCACCAGTTGATGATGCAGTGGCTTCCGACATTTATAGGATGAAACAACTGAAAGACTATAACAAAAAAACTCAGTAATCCTTTTTTTTGAACCTTTTTATCCGTATATTTAGAATATATGGGTAAGAAGGCAAGTCTCAAAATCTCAATAGAAGAATATCGAGAAAAATTAGATACGTGGTACAAAGCGAATAACATTATTCGGGAGAAATCCGAATTGTACCACGATTTTATTTATTCCCTTTTGACACTTGTCGAAGAAACATATTTAGGAAGAGACGTGATTGAATCACAAGATGACATGGTTAGTCATTTTTCGTGGTGCTTCAATAAAGTCTTAGACGATTTTGAAAAAGAACGGATAAAATTCACGCCAATTTCAACGACAGCGTACGATTATTTATGGTATTTCGTCTATAAAGGGTTTTATACATCAGATCTTGATGAACCAATTCAACAATTATTAGATTATTTTGATTTTTTATTTGATTATGATTTAGTGAAAAATCAGCTTGAGCTGGAATCATTTATCGATTTCTATAAAATGTTCGACCAAAACTTGAAAAAGCTAAATTAATTCTGTATATTAATACCAAAATCAAAGGGATATGCTTGATAAATTACAATTATTTGTTCTGGTGCTTTCCACGGTATTCACATTAACTCATTTGGGTAGATTTGTGTTCACATTATTCCAGGAAGATCCAAAACCAATTAGATTAGGGACGGTTAACAAAATATTTTTATATCTTTCAACGTCGTATATCATAACAGCAATATTACTTGCAATTATTCAATAATGGAAAAGATTTACAATATCATAAAAGAATTACGTCCTCACTTTTTTTCATTAAGGGAAATTAAAGATACTGTTAGTCTCGACATTAAACTTCCAGTAAAGTGGAGATATGAAAACATGTTGGATCCAAAAGAACTTACGTTTGAAATAAAGATTCAAGATGAGAAACCTACTAATAGATTAATATCATTAATTTCCACCGCCACTTCTGATGGATATGATTTTGTGTTCAAATATGCGGACACGATAATTCGGGTAAATAAGGAAGAAGAAGAAAAAGAGAGACTATTTAATGAGAAAGTCCAAGAATTAAAAACTCTATTCTTGAGTTCACCATTGGATAAATTAAAGGAGATTAATTTTAAAGAAGATGAGTTATCAACTGAGAAGAGCAAAGGAGAAATTCGACTTGGAAGTGGAGAAGGATCAGGAGAAGACGGAGAGGATAAAACAGAAACAGATTGAAGAAGTCCTGTCGTGGGATAGAGAGGAAATGTTTAAGCCAAAACCTAAGAAGAAAAAATCCATAATGAAAAAGTTAAGAATTATATTGGGTTATGGCGGATAAAAAAGGCGATATCCTCACTCAAATGGCAATCATCGCGGATCTCCTTGAAAAGGCAAATTTGGAATCGGAAAATATTGATGTTATTTTCAATGTAAATGAAAGTGAATTTAATCGATTATTTAATTTAATGTCAAAAAAAGCCAAAATGAACTTATCTAAGGTCGATGACACGTTTTCTGTCAAAATCGAAAATGTGGAATATGTGTTTTCGATTAGTAAGAATAGTGCCTAAATAATTCAGACCTTTTATATCCTTTTTTTTCAAGCATTTCATATAAAAGTTTTCGTTGGTGTGTGGTTACATCTTTAACAAATATGAAATTATTTTTTCCTCGAATGGTTAAATCTTTTTTGACGATTTCAAATAACCGATCAGCATCCTCCAAGTTTTTATTCCCAAACATTCGAACATCATCTTCAATTTGGAGGAACAGTTTGTTATTTAAAGTAAATATTTGAGCAATGTCTTCGACTTTTAAAATGACATCCATCATTTCATGATATCTAATTCGCTTCTTCGTTTCTAAATCATAAACCCTCTCCTCTTCCCAATATGGGATGATCTTTTTTATTCGGAATTTTTCGTCGGACATTAAAGCCTCAACATTTCTTCCTAATTCGTCACGAATCCATGTTGGTTTTGACCATTTATTATTTGGGAAAATTAATGCGAGCTCATATTTCAATTTTTGATTCCTCTTACCGCCGTACAATTTAACAAATGGAGGTTTTTGTTGGGTCACATGTTCGTGCCAAGCGTCGTAGATTGTGTTTTTTGTCATTGATTT
>JAEOUI010000290.1 GCA_016839425.1 Promethearchaeota archaeon | reverse complement strand
CTTTTTTAGTATTTTTAATCATTATTTAAAACTTAATTCTATGATTTCTTTAGGAGTTAATATTGCGAAAGTTTAAGTATGTACATTTTATGTATATATTAGGGACATATCAATATTATTAAAAATTGATTTAAAATGGCAAAAAAAAAAGAAGTGGATGTGAGAAACATTCAAATAAAATTTTTAGTAACAAAGGAAGAAAGTAAACTTATAGAAAAGTATGCAAGGCGAAACTTCCAGTCCAAATCAGATTTCATTAGGTCCTCAATAAGAAGTAAAATCGATGAATTCAACCGACTAACCCTTCCAAATAAAACAGATCCAAAGTTTAAGAACAGTCATCACACAAAAGATGTAAGAAGGGAGCTAAAAGAAATGGAAAAAAAGATATCTAATGGTGGAGATGCAAATAAAATCATCCCTCTCGTAAAAACAAGCAAGGATGATATGAAGCGATATTCTGAGGAAAAAGAAAACGGAAACAAGAACTTCTCATTGAATTAAAGAAGATTGAAAATGAATTAAAAGATATGAAATAAAAAAGATTTTTTATTTTTATATAAAATTTTTTTTTAAACAATTTTTTATTTAAAATCATTATATTAGAAAGAAATAAATCCTAATTGAAAATATTAAAGTATAATTTATATCAATAATATTAGAGTTTCTGTTGAAAAAAGATAATGTCAATCTTTAGGAAAAGTATAAAGTTGCTAAAAAAAAGAAATAGAAAAATTGGCCTTCCACCTGGCACCTTAATTTACACGGGAGAGCGAAAGCCCGAAGAAGAGAAGATTACGATTATAGATTATGACGATAAGAACATTGAAATTAAGGAGTTGAAAGAGCTTCGAGTAGATTTAAAGGATAAAAACAATAATCTTGTAAGGTGGGTCAATATAACAGGTCTTGGACAAATTGAAGTAATAGAAGAACTCGGTAGGCAATTCGAGCTTCACCCTCTCCTTCTCGAAGATGTAATAAATCCCGATCAGCGACCTAAAATCGAGAATTATGGCGATTATCTTTTTTTAGTTCTTAAAGTAATTTCGTGGAATAAAATTGAAAAGAAGATCAAATCGGAACAAATTAGCTTTATTTTAGGAAAAGATCATGTAATTTCCTTTCAAGAGTTTGAAAACGATCTATTCTTCCCAATCATTGACAGGTTAAAACAATCAAAAGGCAGAATACGAAAAATGGACCACGATTACCTACTTTACGCATTAATCGACATAATCATCGATAATTATTTTGTCATAATAGAAAAGATTGGAAATAAATTAGACAAGATCGAAGAAGAATTAATAGAAAATCCTACTACAAGCACCTTACAAGAAATCCATTCCCTAAAAAGAGAAGTAATAACGCTTAGGAAATCCATCTGGCCTTCAAGAAATGTGATAAATAATCTCCAAAGAGAAGAAGCATTTATAAAAGCTTCTACTCAAATCTATTTAAGAGATATATACGACCACATAATCCAAATTATCGACACATTTGAGAACTTTCGGGACATTATATCTGGAATGCTTGATATTTATCTATCTAGCGTGAGCAATAAAATGAACGAAGTTATGAAAGTCTTAACCATTATATCTACTACTTTCATTCCAATTTCCTTTCTAGCAGGATTTTATGGAATGAATTTTACACACATGCCAGAATTAACATCTCTTTATGGGTATCCTATCTTGATATTTGTAATGATTAGTATTGCTCTTCTTATGATATTGTACTTTAGGAGAAAAAGATGGATATAAAGTGATATAATCGATTTTAAAGCAACTTTATATATTCTCTTAACTTGGGTTCTTTAATACTATTTAACACCGATCAATATTTATTTATTCAAGCAAAAATATTAGACCCTTAAACTCACCAAGCTAATAATTTTCAATGTTAAGCGCCATTATTGTTATTAGTTGTTTCATTGGAGTCATTATTCTAATTGTCACGGATAAGTTAAATAGAGCAATAGCAGCGCTTTTTGGAGCGGTTATTACATATTTCGTTTTAATATTAATTGAGGGAAAAGATTTCACGCTCATCATGGATCTGTTATTTGGCACGCAAGCAGACGGATATATCAACCTCCATTCGTTAATATTGATCATTTCAATGATGATAATCGTCATTGTAGCTCACGAGGCAGGACTCTTCCAATTCATCTCAATAATGTTTATCAAGTATTCGAAGGGAAAGCCCATACCATTACTAATAGGATTATGTACAATAACCGTGTTCATATCTGCCCTGCTAAATAATATTTTAACGGTAATAATACTCATTCCCTTGACCATCACGATGTCTCGAATCTTAAACATCGATCCGTCTCCGTATATTCTAACAGAAGCCGTATTAGTTAATATTGGAGGGACAATGTTTTCAATCTCTTCCATTCCTAACATATTAATAGCCGCATATGCAAAAATTTCGTTTTTGGAATTTTTTCTCAATGTAGGTATTTTTTCACTAATTATCTTCGTATTCACTGTTATATTTTTCGTGTTTCTCTACAAGAATTCTCTTAGAATTCCTGAAGAGAGCGCAAAAATCTTGAGAGAATTTAATGTATGGAACTTTGTTCAAAACAAGAAACTATTATACGAAAGCATGTGTGCGCTTATTGTCGTTTTTGTATTGTTTATTTTATTTCCGTCAAGTGTCATCACGCCAGATATGATTGCCTTAACCGTTGCAATTGTTCTCGTAATAATTAGTCGGTTAAATCCTAAAGATGTAATTTCGAAGGTCGATCTCGAGTTAATATTTTACCTTTTAGGTATTTTCGTTATTACTGGTGCTTTTGACATCCTTGGAATCACGCAATTATTAGGATCGTTCCTTTCCTTAGTTAGTGGTGGGTCCTTCGTGCAATTAATTTTTATACTTTGGATTTCTGCCATTTTAAGTAGCATGATCGATAATATTCCGATTACCCAAGTATTAATTCCCGTTATTGGAGAAATGCCCGTCGGGATGGGAAACCAAAAGTTTTATAGCCTAGCAATCGGTGCAAATTGGGGAGATAATTTGACACCCTTAGGAGATAACATCTTGGTGGTTAATCTCGCTGAGAAGCACAAGCGACCAATTAGCTTCAAACAATTTTTTAAAATTGGGTTTACAACAACCGTGTATCAATTAACCGTAATGACTCTAATATTTTTGTTAATATTCTATATATTAATTGGAATTATTGTCATTAGTATTATATCTTGTATTTTAGGCATTTTATATCTATTAAGCAAAGCAGGTCCAAAAATGCTAAGTATGAGAATTAAAAATATATCGAATAAATTTAAGAACATTATTATAAAATAAAGGGAGTTTAGAGTGGTCTTCAAAAATATTAATCGAATAAAAAACGCCTTGCCAGAAATCATCCACATCGCAATGTTTTACAACAATGGGACGATCTTTCAAACAACTTTCGATCAAGAGTTTAACATTCCTAAATTAGGAGAAAACTTGGCTAAAGCGGTCGAGAGAATGAGAAATGTGTACGAGATATGTCATTTAAGTATGGGGGCAGAAGATTATAAAAAACTCATTTTTGAAACTAATGACATGTCAACCATAATCATTAAATTAGGAGAAGACAGCAACTTAGCTTTATTTTTTAAGCAAGAAGAGGAAGTCGATAAAAAATTAAAATCAATCAGGAGATATATTAAAAAAATAGAGGAATTAATTGATGTCGACAAGTACGAATTGGAATTCTTGGAACTAAAGCAATGCGAAGACGATATAAAGGATTTGAAAAAGAATCTCGATATAAAAAAGCAAGAAATATTAAAACTCGAAGAGAATTTGAATCAACCAGAGATATCTGAAGAAAAATTGAAAGAGTTGTTAAAAAAGAAGGAAATTATTTTTGAAGAATGCTCTGCTCTCGAAAAACAGATTGAAATCAAGCAGAAAGAAGCGGACGCAATAAAGGAAAAGATAGAGCAAGAAAAAAGAGCAATTAATCCATAGAAAATAATTAAAAACGATCTTCCTTATGATAGTGAACCATTCTTCGTTTTTCCCGTAATAAAGCCTTTTCTCTTTCTTTAAGCTTAAATATCTTGAATTTTTTAATTGCAGCATCGATTACAACACCAATATTATCAAATATTTTTTCAAAAGAGATTGAATTAACTCTATTTTTGATATTCGATTCCATTTTTTTAGAATATTTTCTTGGAGCTAGAGAAAATAGATTTTCTAAAGTAGTTATAAAAAAAAACTGGTTTTCTTGCCAAGCTTTTTTAATATTCTTGAATTTATCTTTAAATCCATTTTGAAAATACGAAAGCCAGTTTTCATAAAAATTAAAATATTTATCAGGTAGTTGTATGACAACAGAATAAAAAACTAAGGCAATTTCGTCTATATCTATTGGAATGTTAAATAATCTTTTCGAAGGAAATTCCTCGTAATCAATATTTATTATGGGTTCAGAATCTCTTGTCAAGGAATAAAATTGATAAATATCCTCTTTATTCTTACAATAAATTCTTTCGTTATGACCACGATCTCCCAAGCCAAAAATGTATGCGACACACGCACATTTTCCTGTCCAATAAAAAATACGGGAAATTATTTTTTCATCATCTAAAAATGTTTTCGGTAAATTGAGCAAATCATAACCAAGTAAATATTTTTCACTAATACATCCAAGAGATTCGTGATAAAACACATCAAAATCGTAATTGTGTATTTTAGATAAAATCTTATTGGCAAAAACTTCGTTCCATGCTTTTTCTGGAGGTAACCTTTTGACGACAATTCCATATGGAAGTTGCTCGGAAAATAAAACGAATTTCGGGAGATTTCGAGAGGCAAGATATTTATACATTACTAAAATTTTTTTTTTTTCGTCAAAACGCTCGCTAAGTACTGAATTAATTAAATTATATTCTAAATCAGATTTAAAAAGCGGAAAAAGCGCTTCTGGTAAAGCGTGACCAAAATCATTATTGTCATTATTATCATTATCAAACATTGATGACTTTTAATGGATTAAGTGTATAATTCTTCTTCGTCTTCTTCTTTTAAAGGTTCTTTTGATTCTTCTGCGATTAAAACAAGGTCACTATCTGAATTTTCAACAATATCTTGATCTCCTTCGAACTCATCTCCATAAGCATCAGAATCAACTTTCTTTTTCTTATTTTCTTTTCTTTTTTCTTTTTTTGGCATAAATTTCCCTCTATGATAGAAATTATTATTTTGAATTACATACTAATTAAATAATAAGTAACTCGTATTAATTAACCTATTTCCTTTCTGTGATGGCAATAATTTCCGATAGAGGTACATAAGTAATGTGAGTGTTCTTATCTTCTAATAAAATAAGATCTGATTCGTTAATACTCCGAATTATGCCTGCAAATTCTTTATTAATATTTTTTACATATAAAAATACATGACCATTAACTAAATTCTCTACAATTTTCCTTGGTATCATTTAATTCACTATAGAATATGTTTTATATTCTTATTTAATTCATTTCTTAAATATAAATATATTTGAATTAAAGGATGATAATACGATGCTAAATTAAAAAAAAAATCTTAAAATCAAAATTCAAACTACTTATCGTGGATTTTAAGATTAAATAATTTATAAATGCTAATTTATTACTTTATTTCAATGGTTTTTTTTTCAACTTTTACTGGTTCCTTTTTTGGTATGACTACTTTTAAAATACCTTTATCCAAGCTTGCGTCGATTAAATCCTCGTTTGCATTGTCAGGTAAGCTAAAACATCTATAATAACTGGATGAACGATATTCTCTTCGAACTAATTTGCCTTCTTTCTCTTCTCTTTTTTCTTCCTTGGCTTCTCCTTTAATTTCTAAGTTACCATCATGAAGAGTGATTGATATATCAGACTTATTTAAACCGGGCATTTCAGCAACAATATTGAAGTTTTTGTCATCTTCGGTTATGTTTGAAAGAGGGGTTCTGAATAATGGTTCTTTTTCTATTCTGGATAAGCTTAAAACAGGCAACCTCCGAGAACTAAATGGCCACAAGAAGTCCTCGAAAACGCCCCTCGTTAAATCATCAAAATATCTATCCATTTCCTGAAATAACGAAAAGGGGCGTTCTCTTAGGATTTCGATCTCTCTAGACTCTTTTTCTACATCTTTTTCTTTTTTCTTGCTTTTATCCTTTTTAATTTGAATTTGTTCGCTCATTGTCAAAACCTCCTAATTTTCGTGGTGGTTTCATGATAAGTTAAGATTAACGAGCATTTAAATTTATTTTTGATAGAATCCTTCAAAGACGGATTAAGTAATTGGAAATTAATCTAATACGATAGTCGAATAAGTCTCCCTTATTTAAAAAAATTTAATATTTTAATTAAATTTCAAATATAAATAGGAATATATGTTATTTTTTAAATTGCCCAATAATTTCTGCACTTTCTAAGGAATTTTCATCAATAATTTCGAAGAAGTTTTTTTTATTAACTCCATCTAACTTCGTTTTATCCAATGCGTATATCTTAAAAAAATATCTATGTGTACCACTAGGTGGTGCTGGTCCTCCGTACCCTTTTTTTCCAAAATCATTTAATAGTTCGGTACCGGGAACTGGACCTCCTTGAGGAATTTCAGTCGTACTTAAGGGAATGTTCACGACTAACCAATGAATCCAATCTCCTGCTGGAGCATCGGGATCGTTGCACGACAAGGCGAAACTTTTTGTACCTGCTGGAATTTTTTCCCACTTCAAATGAGGAGATATGTTCTTGTTTTTATATCCAAATTTATTGTCAAGAAATCCATTATGCTTAAAATCATTACTACTCAGTTTCATATGATTCTTCAATACTAATTGAATATTTAAAAATTACGCAAAAAATGTCAAAAAAAACTATAAACTATATTTAGGTCTACTTACTTCTGGCTAATCTTGGAGGACTTCGCTAACAACTCTCTTAGTTAATTTTGCTGTTATTATCAGAAATAGTTGTAGTATTGAACAGACGATAATTATCCCTAAAAGCATAAAGATTATCATAATGCCTATGGTTTGTCCGTATATATTAAACACATTGTATAAGTAAATCAAGTATATCCCGTAAAATACTGCCGCACTAAAAAAAATAATGGCGGCAATCCATATCGCAAGTACAATTTTTTCCGCTAACGTCCCCGTCGGAAAATCACTTTCAGAACCAATAAATTTGTTAAATTTATTTTTACCTCTCATGAAAAAACCAATGCCTACGAGTGTTAATAGACAAGAACAACCCAAGGCGATCAATACGAGTATTATGTTCATTTCTGTACCAAAAAGATTAATACCACCGAAAATTCCGAAGAAAACCGCATATATAGCTATCGAAAATAAACAAAAAACTTCGAGTAAGAAAGTGATTAAAAATCCGGTTTTAAAAAATCTATATAAATGCATGATTGCATCGAATTAAATAAAGATAGTTGGTTTTTTAAATCTTACTATGAGCTTTAACCCCGTATGGGGCTTGGAGCTCTAATGGATGGGCTGAGAGTTATGGTGGATTTCAGGGCTTATTAAGCCAAGAAGTTAATTTTAGTAAAATTAAATCAGATGAGATTTAAAACAGGTTTTTGAATTTATGATTAAATTAATTGTTTAATATCGAATTTTTTCTCTTTCGGAAAGTTTTATAGATAATTTTCCTTTTAAATCAGCAATTTTATTCATTTCTTTCCGAAGATTTTTTTCAATGTCGTGGATTACTTCCAATTTCTTTTTGAATTCTTTTTCATCTTCTTTGTATCTATCTTGTATTTTTTTGAAATTTTCTTTAGGTTGTTTCGACTTTAAAGCTTTTACCATCTTTAACTGTTTTTTTGAGATGCTTTTTCTTTGTTCTGCAAAGTTTGCTTTCTCGATTGCCAACTCTATTCTGTCTTTTGCCACTTTTCGTTCTAATTTAGCAATTTCTTTATGAATTTCAGATATTTCTTTTTGGGAATGCGCAACTTGTTCGCTAAACCTCGTAAATTCCTTGTCGTTTTCTAAAACATTCATTGGCGTATCTTTATCGTGCTTAGCTTTTCTTTCAGCAACTTCCCTATTCATTTTTGCCAAGTCTTCTCGGAGTTTTGCCATTCCCAAGTTTGTTCGCATTAATTGTTCTCTAGCTTTTGCTTTTTTTAGCTCGTTTTTGGCCAATCGTTTTAGTTCGTTCGCAAAAACGAGTTCTTTCTTTGCAATGATAGAGTTTTCATGAGCTCGAAATTCAAGTTCGTTAATATTTTCCATAAAGAAAAATTATGCAAGTTTAAGTAATTAACTTTTTTGTGAAATTTTAAGATTTGCAACTAAAATATAATAGGAAAAGATTTTTAACGAGTATTTCTATTTATGATTTATTTAAAACCCAATTATAACTTCTAAAGTGGAAATAAATGGTGTTAGACTTAATTACTATTGGATCGTGCACACTCGATTGCATGATAAGTATTAACGATATTTTACGGTTTGAAATGTTCGATCGAAACAAGAATGGGGAAGAGATCAAGAAAAAATACACCGCAATTGAATACAGCAGAAAGCTCAATATCGATGGTGTTACATTTGTTCCAGGAGGGTCGGCAGCTAACATTGCATCGGATTGTTCCATGCTAGGATTGAAAAGCGCTTATTTGGGAATCTTAGGAAACGATTTTGCAGCAAACATTTGTATTCAAGATTTAAAAAGTCGCGGCGTCGATTTATCGGAAGTCATTCAAACGGACAAGGATAACACGGCGTTTTCCGTGATATTGCGCACAGAATGGGGAAAGGATAGGAGTATTCTTGCCTACAAGGGAGCTAATAACTTGCTCCAACCCTCAGACATCAAAGAAAATTTGTTTAAGGATATAAAGGCGTTTGCGTGGACCTCTTTAACCACGGAAAACGGATGCAAGGCAATTGATAAAGCCATAATGCTTACAAAAAATGCTGATGGTGCTGTATTTGCCGCACCGAGCATGTCGATTATCAAACACAATCCAGAATGGGCTAAGATTCTACTTGGAAAGTCGGATGTCGTGTCTTTAAATAAGGAAGAAGGACAAGAGTTTACCGGTAAGACAGACACGGTTCAAATGATTCGAAAATTTTTGAAGTTAGGTGTAAAACTAATCTCCATTACGGATGGTCCTAACGGATCAATCATATCTGATGGGAATGAAATCGTGAACAGCGCTGTATTTAAAGGAGATGTAAAGGACACGACGGGTGCTGGAGACGCATTTCTTAGCGGTTTATTGGTATCCTATTTGAACAAGTTCGCCCTGGAAAAAACAAGCAAGTTGGCAACGGCAATGTCCTTTTTAGAATGTAGGGAAGTAGGTGTAAGGGTGGGCATGCCAACCAGCTTGAAAGAATTAGAGCAATTTGTTCAGGAAAATACAATTAAACAAGTGTTAAGTCAAATTGTTTAAATTTTTTTTATTATTAGCTATTTTTTATCTTAACTGTAATGTTAGGAATTTGAGCCTTAAAAAAATTTTTAGCAATATCTAATAAGAATAGAACATAATCTTGCTTCAATTTGATGTTAAACTTTATATTAAAGTGTTTTTTGAGGTCTTTAAGTAAAACGGAATCATCGGGTCTATCGTTAAAGTATTGGATTAATTCTTTAGAATATACATAGGTTTTATTAATCTCATTTTTTATCGTGATGACGCTTCTTACTAGGTTGTACTCGTTTAGGAACTTCTCGACAATAATCTTTTCAATTTTCAACTTATCTTCTCGTAAAAGTCCTTCATTATCAATAGTGATAAGATCGCCTTCTAATTTCAGACAATCGTCGAGTAAATCGTAATTAGGATCTCGTTCTCCTTTCTTGATGATTGATATATCGTGTTCAAATGTATCTCGAGTAATTAATTCTAAAAAATCAGATAAATGGTCGTAAAGGAACACTTCTTTAAGGACAAGTG
>JAEOUI010000289.1 GCA_016839425.1 Promethearchaeota archaeon | reverse complement strand
CTCACCTTCTTTTAAAACAATACTGTTATCTTCAGCAAATATTTCTACTTGTCCGTTTAATAAAAACAAAATTTCTTCGTGTCCTTTTCCAGGCCCAATTTTTCTCCGCTTCTCCAAAGGTTCCAAATAACACAAACCGAGATATGCGTCTTTAATTTTTTTGTTTGTTTTAGCTCCATAATAGAATTCTTTATTTTTAGAACAATCACACATTTCTTTAAGATTATAGCCCATAATTTCTCACTTATTTAATTCGTTGATTTAGCCTGAATCAATTATTATATTACGACTTTTAAATATTTTCCTTAATATCAATAAAAATATTTTTAGATATGGACTCACTCAAACTCATTAAATTTTTAATTTTTCTTTAATTATTATTAATCATGTACAATGATAGTTTTAATAAATTCACAGGGAATATTATCACCGAAAAGGTCCGCTACATTGCTGATCCACAATTACGCAATATCGTAAATGTATCCATTGCTTTAGGTCGTCCTTTGTTAGTTAAGGGCGAGCCAGGCACGGGTAAAACGCTTCTCGCTCACGCAATTGCGGAGGCCTTGGGAAAAAAACTCTTGATTTGGAATGTTAAAAGCACAACAGAAGCAATCGATGGATGCTATATGTACGACACGGTTCAGAGATTAAACGACAGTAGATTTGGATCTGACGAAAGAAATGTAAACAACATCCACGACTACATCTCATATGGGCCTTTAGGTGAGTCATTTCTCGCTGAAGAACAAGTAGTACTTCTCATTGACGAGATTGATAAAGCAGACATTGAATTTCCTAACGATCTCTTGCAAGAACTTGACATCATGGAGTTTTATGTGAAAGAAACCAAGGAATTTATTAAAGCGAAAAATAGACCAATAGTCATAATCACATCTAACAACGAAAAAGAGCTTCCAGACGCTTTCTTGCGTAGATGTGTTTTTCACTACATTGAGTTTCCCGACCAAGAATTTATGGAAGAGATATGCAAGCTTCATTATCCCGACTTGAAAAAGAACCTTTTGGATCAATGCTTAAAACATTTTTATGCCTTAAGAACGCTTACCAAGCTCCGTAAAATGCCCTCGACTTCCGAATTATTGGATTGGATTGGGGTTCTCCTAAAAAGTGGAATTACTTTAGATGAACTCAAGAAAGGAGTTCCATTCTTAGGTACCTTGATTAAAAAAGAAAAAGATTTAGAATTTGCTCTTGAACGAGTTAGCTTTCGAAGTTAATTTCTGATTTTATTTTTTTTTAACCTTAATTTGATTTGATATCTATAATTGAATAAATCATTTCAATAAATCTTTTAAAATACGGTAATAATAATTTCCTTAGAGATTAGAAAATAGAAGGAGATAAATCTAAATGAATCAAAGAACAAAATCCATCATCATATTTTTTTTTGGATTGTTTATAGCAATTGGACAATTTTCATTTCTTATTGCTACGGGTTCTCACATAGTTAAAGAAATTAACGCAGATTCAAACACTTTAAATGGAAATACGATCATCTCATTAAATATTAATATTTTCGTACCAGATAATTACGACCTTTATATTGTAATTAACGACGACCAGGTCGATTATATTGAAAGTTGGATCAATTTTTATTCACTAGATAAGGATAAGCTATATTCTTTCGATTATAAAATCAATACACAGACAAATAGATTTATCAAAATCGAAACATCGCTTCCATCTGGTAGATACAACATAACTTGGAATAACGCACATATAAAATGCAAATATATTTTAACTACTCACGGGCTCTGGAATTTATATCCCGATGGAAGGGTACCAAGCGATTATGAATGGTTTATTTATGTTTTATCCTCAATTATGGCCTTGGTTATTTTAGGTATCACTTTTCAATCGAATTCTTATATAAAAAAAAGATCAACCAAATCATTTTCTTTAAAGGCCGATAATAAATCAAAAAAAAGAAAAGTAGATAATAAATCAATTCCAGAAAGTGTAATTTCCCAGATTAGCGAAATTGAATTAGAAACAACAAGTTCTGAAGTCCAAGTCGAAGAACAAGAATTTATTTGCGTCGTGCATAAAGGACCTATTATCGGACCAAGTTATATATGTCCTCATTGCAAGACCTTCTATTGTTTGGATTGTGCGAACATATTAAAGGAAAAAGGAGAAACTTGTTGGTCGTGTCATATGGTATTTAATTAATAGTCCGTTTCTATTATTAAATGGATGAATTTAATTATTCTTATAATTGGATTTAATAATAAAAATTTCCCAAAATTATCAAATTCTATGGTATTCAAGAATATTTAGAAATATGATGAGTATAATTAGTGTAAAAAGTTAAAAAATAATTATTTAGATCTTTTGATAAATTTTTTTTGATAAATTTTCATATAGAAATAATAATGAACAAAAAAAAAAAAGAATAAAATAATTATCATTTCCCTAATATTATTTTTAGGAATAAGTCAATTTTTTTTTATTTTATCAACTAGTTCACGACAAGTTTGGCAATATAAACCTCCCGAATCTGAACTTGAATCCGGGGACCAAACAATTAATTTACCGTTAAATATATTCGTACTAGATAATTACGATCTCTATATAATTGTAAAGTTTGGCTATTTTCCACGAAGTCTTATAGGAACAATATCTTTTATGAATATTGATCCGTCTAATGAATTCCATTACAATTATCAAATTAATCCTTCTGAATCATCTACTCTTCCCGAAAAAAAATCACTTATCATAAATATACAAATTCCCCCTGGAGAATATTATGTTTACTGGCAAAATATTGAATATGAGAGTGATTATGAATTTATTTTAACTACTCATGGATTGTTAAACTTTTTTCCAGATTATAATAGTCCTAGCTTTTTTGAGATTATATTAATTATTTTATCTACAATCATTCTCATTATTTCAATCATTGGAGCTTTATTAAATTATAAAAAATATAAAAACGATAAAACGGAATTTATAAATTTTATGAATCAAACTTTAGAGGAAATAGACTCAAATCAATCAAATAACGAATCTGAAAATAATTTATTACCAGGGAATATTCAAAGGAAAAAAAATAAAGAAAAAACTTCAATAGAATTAATAACTAATCAAAATAACGATCTCGATGAATTGGATAATACAGAATCCGAAATGGAAATTCAGGAAATGGAATTTACTTGCATCGTTCATAAAGGGCCCATTATTGGACCAAATTATCTTTGTCCTCATTGTAAAACATTTTATTGTTTGAATTGTGCAAATATGTTAAAAGAAAAAGGGGAAACTTGTTGGTCGTGTCATAAAGAAATATATTAACTCGTTTTTTTATTCAAGTTTAGTTCATAAAATTGATAAACAGTTATTTAATGAAAATTTCAACAACTATAAAATTTTTAGAGAATATCAATACTTGTATAATTGAATCTCATTTAATGCTTTAACTTAAAATTATGTTTGTTGACTATTTCTACTATTTAAAAAATAGACTCCCAGTAAGCTTGACGGAATATATGACTCTCATAGAAGCTTTAAACAAGGGGCTCATTCGAAATATTGTAGAGTTCTATTATGTGTCGAGATCTATTTTATGTAAGAACGAGCATCATTTTGATGTCTACGATATCGCATTTGCTAATTTCTTTAAAGACGCTTCCTTGGAATTTCCAGAAGACATTAAACAAGAAATCTGGGATTGGCTGGATAAACAAATCGATCCCGACGAACTTGAACAATTACCCGCTCATTTTGAAGATATTCTCTCAGAATTCGATTTAGAAGAGCTTCAAAAGAAATTTGAAGAGATTATGAGAGAGCAAGACGAAGAACACAATGGAGGTGATCATTGGGTTGGGACCAAGGGTACTTCTCGTTATGGAAACAGTGGTCGCAATCCAATGGGAATAAAGGTAGGTGGGGAGGGTCGTGGCATGAGAACTGCGATGCAAATCGCCCAAAAGCGTGTTTTCAAGGATTACCGTAAGGATATCGTTTTAGATACTCGTCAAATCAAGGTTGCTTTAAAAAGATTAAGAAAATTAGAAGAAATAGGCAAGCGCGACGAGCTTGATATGGACAAGACAATAGACCAAACGGCTAAAAATGGTGGTGATATCGAATTAGTATTTGAAAAGCGCAGGAAGAATAATGTGAAAATGCTCTTGATCATGGATGTTGGAGGAAGCATGACGCCTTACGCTCATTTAGTGAATATATTATTTTCTGCTGCTAACCAAATGTCACACTGGAAGAACTTTAAACATTATTACTTTCACAACTGTCCGTACGAGAAAATTTATTTCAATGCTAAACGAAAACCTGACGAGGCCTTAGATT
>JAEOUI010000288.1 GCA_016839425.1 Promethearchaeota archaeon | reverse complement strand
TCTTTATTCCCATTTCGTATTTCGTATCAACTAAGATCAAACCATTCTTTTTGCAATAATCTTGTCCAAACGCAAACAATTTCAAAGCTGCTTCTTCCATTTGTTCGTAAATATCCTTATCAACCATTTTTTGCTTTAAAATTTCTTCTCTTGAGATGTAAATGTCGTGTCCCGATTCTGCTTTTGTTGATGGCGTCAAAACCACTTCGTCTAGCTTTTGATTTTTGGTCAAACCTTTAGGGAGTTCGATACCCGATACGGTTTCCCTTTTTAAATACTTGCGCCAGGCCGTACCCGTTATGTATGCCCTTACGATCATTTCTATAGGTACAGTTTCGCATTGATGAGTCACGGAAATGTTTGGGTCCGGAATGTCTATGATGTGATTTTTAACGATGTGTTTCGTTTTTTCAAACCAAAAACTGCTGACTTGGTTGAGGAGCTCGCCTTTAAAAGGTATGGTCGTTATCACCCTATCAAAAGCAGAAATCCTATCAGTTGCAACAATGATTCGTTTGTCGTTAAGGATGTAATTGTCCCGGACCTTGCCTCGATATATTTTAGCTCCTGGAACTATTAAGTTAGTATCCTTTAAAGTCTTGTCAAATTGAAGTTTAATGATATTATCCAAATCTCCTATTGTCATAATCTTTACTAAACAAGAAACGCATAAAAAATATACTTATTAAATCAAAAATATTTACAGAAAATTTTTATTAAATTATTACAATAAGTGAAGAAAATTAGTAGTGAAAAATTATGAATGACGATTTTCAAGAAATAGAAAAGAAATTTTTAATTATAAGACATGAGTTTGATGCATCGGACCTGATGAATCGCTTCCCCCCAAAACTTTTTAATCCTAATAAACAACTCGTCTTTGACATCGCTTGTCCCCTTGGATGCGTTCATATTGGAAAAATAACCTTTTCAAAATGGTCTCAAATTAGTTGGCCTGAAGGGCTAAACCGAATTAATCTCACAACACAGCATTTAATGGATCAAACCATCTATAAATACCAATCCCGATTTTCAGATTTAAACGCAATTGAATGGCATGTGAATTTTGCTGATAGAAACCTGTTTGGATACTACGGAGGAGGTTTGTTTGCTCAGGACGAAATGCAAGTTGCTGAGCACCCAATTTTAGGTTCCTTGAGAGAGTGCTTATGCGAGCTTGAATTAAACGATTCAAATTATGGTCCCTACACGAGAGATGTAAACGGTTCTCCTACTCCAGTACTGATTAGAGGTGCGCAAAGAAGAGTAGAAGTCTCTATTAATCCAGATATAGCTAGTGGGAGACCAAATGGTTTATATGGCAAGGAATTTGCAGACGCGTCTGAGATGGCGATTAAAAAGGCAACAAAAGGCCTCTCTCCACCAACCTTGTCAAATATAATCGCAATGGAGGCCCCAAAATACGGTACGGGTGAATATTCTCTAAAAACCATCTCGGAAATATTTAATACGGCCTATACTGCCTTTTTAGCTGCAAGAATTGAGACTTATAAGCAAGATGTTAAGAAAAATCCTGTTATCGTTCACACGGGTAATTGGGGCACGGGAGCGTACGGAGGAAATAAAGTCATAATGGCCTTATTGCAAATTTTAGCTGCTACTGTTGCGGGTATTGATTACCTTGTATATCATTGTTTTAGTAAGGAACTCGTCGATGACTACAACGAAGCCTTAAAGATTTTCGAAAAATTGACCTCAAAAAAAGATAAGGTTGAAATTGGGACTATTCTACATGAGATTGAGAAGATGAATTTCACCTGGGGAGTTTCTGATGGAAATTGAATAAAAATATACGAAAAAACATTAAAATCAATATTATCAGGATGAGTGTTATTTGTGGAGGCATTAAAAAATTTTTATTGCTTTACATTTCTTATTCTTGATTGCGTGAACGATATCTTCAATAGATTTAATTTTAATTAAGAACCTTGTTCCCATTTTATTTAGTTGAATTTTAGAATGAGCATCGCTACCTCCGATCGTTGGTAAATCCATTAATTCTGCCATCTTTTTTGCTGGAAGATTATATTTATTGGCAAGTGAGCCGTTAATCTCGATTGCATCAAATTTATAGTCTTGCACTGCATCCTGAAAGCAAGCGTGATGGGGACTAAAGGGATGGGCACATACTGCGACACCTCCATTACTGTGGATAAAATCTATGACATCTTCTGCTTTTCGGGTTGTAGGGATGCGTTTAATTCCATAAGCAAGAATGGCCCCTAAATTGCATGTTATTTCAACACCGAAAAATACTTTCACTCCAATACGAGATACCGTTTTATTTGGATTTACCATATGGTGATCCGTAATGCAGATTCCGTCGTATTTTTCAGACAATCCTCCTTTTAAATCCATTATTGACAAGTGAGAACAAGGAGATCTGTTTTTCAAATGAATATGCATGTCAAAAATCGGCATTATTACTAATATTGAAGATAAATTAATTTAAAACTCATGAAGAAAATAATTCAATTATTTCTTGTAATATCTTCCATCGTTGAATTCAGTTATTGAGTATTTTTTATCGTTTTTTTTCATTTTTTGCAAAAATACATTAGTTAAATCTAACCCTAACGAATTTATGAGGCTTAATAGATAAATAAACACATCTGCGAGCTCATCCTTGATGTTAGATAATAATTTTCCGTCATTTACAATTTCTTGAAGGGGATATTCTTTAAATAATAATAATTGGGATAATTCTCCAGCTTCGCAATTCAACGCTTGAACCAGATTTTTTGGTGTGTGATATTTATGCCAACCTCGCTTATAAACGAATTCGCTTACTTGTTGCTTAAAAAATGAGATCGTAGTATTTTCGTCGTCTATAATATTCATAATAAAATTCGAGTATTCATTTGCGATAATTATAACTACGCCATACTCTTAATAAAATTACATATTAACTCGTTAACTATTTCCTCTCGCTGAGCGGGTGCAAAGTGTCCCGCCATGTCGATGATTTCTAATTCCGAGTTTTTTATCATCTCGTGAAGTTCTTCTGACATGACTTGTGGTGCAAAATTGTCCAGTCTTCCTCCAATAATTAATGTCTTACACGAAATCGAGGAAGGATCGTATTCGTTAATTTCGCTTATCATTCCAAAAATCTGTGTTTCAATGTTAATTAACAACTCTTCTTCAGTTAAGCTATGTTTGTTTTTATGATTCGATAGGGCTGTCATTATGTAAGGAATAATTTTATCCAAGAGATCCTCGAGGGAATTTTGGACAACCTCCAAAAAATTCATCCTTATGAAGTAAGGTAAAAGGTTGTAAAATATATTTCTGATGACATTATCTATCATAATATATCCAGAGTTTAGTAAAATGAGAAACTTCACCTCATCTGAATGCTTCATAGTATATAATTGGGCAATCATGCCACCGACGAGTGAGTGACCGATGATGCCATACTGTTCGGTCACACCTAAATAATTAAGCAAGTCTTCGAGATCTCTGATTATTTCGTATCTTATATTGCCCGATAGGTTTATATCTTTTGGATGATCGCTCTTACCGTGTCCTAAAGCATCAAAAGCTATAATTCGATATCGTTCCTTTAAAACTTTTATTTGAGATTTGAAAAATGATACAGAAGATGCAAAACCGTGAAGTAAGATGATCGTGCCATCCACATCGGTTCTATCTCCGTTTATATCTGAATAAAAAAGATTATAACCATCTTGATTATTAAAATACGGCATGAATTTCTATATTTCAAGTATTTTTGTATATTTTTTCAAATATTTCATTCAAAAAATACTTTATTGATTCGATTTTAAAGGAGTTAAATTAGTAAAGAGCTTGAAAAAAAAGATGTATATGACCAATTTGAAATCAATTTTAAATATTCTCGTAATTTAAGGAACGTTTGATGATGTCCTTCCAACTCGTATATTTCTTCTTACGCTCTATGTCCTCCATTGATGGAAAAAACGATTTATCCATCAAAATTAAGTTCAATATTTCTTCTTTAGATTTCCAAAATCCAGTTGCTAATCCTGAGAAGAATGCAGCACCCAAGGCGGTCGTTTCGAGATTTGAAGGTCTTTTAAGTTCCAAATTCAATAAATCAGAAAGAAATTGAAGAAAAAAGCCGTTTTGTGAAACTCCGCCGTCCGTTTTGACAAGATTTGGACTAAATTTGGTATCTTTCAGTATCCCGTCTACTAAATCCTTAATTCTAAAACAAATCCCTTCTAAGACTGCTCGAACTATGTGTGCTTTTTTGGTTGTTAAGTTAATTCCGAAGATATTCCCCCGAGCAGTCGAATCCCAATAGGGGTATGATAATCCCGTAGAAAGAGTAGGAAGAAAATACACGCCTTCAGTGGATTCCACGCTTAATGCAATTTTTTCGGTCTGTTCAGGGGCGTCGTATAATCCTAATTCTTTTTGGATCCAATCAATAATAGTGCCCGTGTTATGCGAAAAACCTTCTAACATGTAGGTTAACTTATCGTTGATCTTCCACGCAACTAAGGGATATAATCTCCTTTTTGAGGCAAATGGTTTTTCGCCCGTGTTGATATCGACAAAACTTCCCGTTCCATTCGTGACTTTCAAGTCTCCCTCGTTAAAACATCCAAGTCCGAATAAAGATGCTTGTTGATCGGCAACCATACATCTAATCGGGATCTCACCTCCACCAAATAACTTAGTCGATCCAAAATCGGCATTAGTTTCTCTAATTTCCGGAAGAAAGTAGGGATATAAACCAAGCGGTTTCATAACCATCTTGTTCCACTTCATGAGAAACGGATCAAGCATGGCTGACATTGAAGCGTTCGAAAAATCGGTTGCGTGAACTTTACCCTCAGTTAAATTCCATAACAACCACGAATCGATCTGCCCCCAAGCTATTGATGTATTCGGATCTTTTGCCATCTTCTTAAGTTTTTGATGGTTTTCCAAGAAGAATGCCGTTCTAATAGAAGCGTAATCAGTTGGAAATCTTAACATGGATGCAACGAGCATTTTAGTGCTTCCAAAAAATCGGGTTATCTTACCAATAGTTCGTATTATCCTAAAAAATAACTTCTTCGTTGCCTTTTGCGCAAAACTTGCCGCTCGATTATCTTGCCATGTTATTATATTTGAATAATGCTCACCAGTATTTTTATCCCACAACATGAAGGACGCTCTTTGCGTGGAAATTGCGATCGAATCGATGTCCTTTGCTTCTAAACCCTTTGATGCAAGGACCTCCTCCAAGACCTCCTTGCTATCGTACCAGATTTCAAGCGGGTCTTGTTCGACCTGCCCTGGCTCGTCCATAATGTATCGAGGACGTCGTTTAGCTTGAGCCACAATACTTGCGTTTTTATCGATTAAAAAAGCCTTGATATTAGTCGTTCCAATATCAAGAGTCAAGATGAAAGACATTTTAAATCCTTATGATTCTGTTCTAATTAAGTAATTAGTCACTATTAGAACGAGCCTGCTTATATAGCTTTTTATGTATTTTATTAAATCCTTTGGAATACGAAATAAAATATGAATACTATTTTTTGAAAATTTTTTTTCCTTCACCAAGAGTTTCAGAAATAAATATTCTCTTTTCAATGAGATCTAATATTGTTTTGAATTTTCTATAATTCAAATCGGTTTCAGAAATGATTTGAAAAATACAAAAGTATTTTTCGTTTTCCAGGATGTTTTGTGCTCTAAAAATCATTTCTCGTTCAATCTTATTTGTAATCTCATTCTTTAACACGGAAATTCTGTAAGGCAATGCGTAATAAATGGGAATATGATTTTCTATGAGCTTGTCGAGTCCTTTAAAAGGATCCAAGCTCCCGTTAAAATTATTAAAAGCATTCCCATAATATTGTCTAATTTCGTAAGATAAAGCGCTGATAGATTCAACCATTTCTAAAGAGGGATTTTTTTTCATTATGACAACAATCCTAAATTTCTCGAAATCTGATACGAAAATTTTCGAATCTTGATATTCGAGCTTAAAAGATTTAGATAAGTGGTTAGAATCTGTGAAAGCGATCTCAAACTTGCTTATGGCCTCTAACTAACCCGAAAGAAGCATGGCGTTTTGGTTATCGGGATCAATTTGTCGCTCGTATATATTTAGACCAGTAATCTTTTCTGAAACGATTAAGTACTTCACATTTAAGAGATCTTTAAATAAATCGAGAGAAATTTTCTTTTTTTCGTAATATCTCTTCTTTAAGATTTTTGGTCCTTTATATCCAGTTACTCCAATAAATAATAAACTAGTACCACCTAATACGATTCCAATAATTATAAGTGGATTCAAAAGTGTTTCTCCTGTATTTGTTGAAATTACAACAGTAAAACTATGAGAATACGCTGCTGCTTGACTTGCATTATTCCAAAATACGATCAGTTCCCAGAGGCCTATGTGGGCGTTTTGAGGTATTGAATAATTGAATTCATAAATTTCTGAAGGTAAATGTTCGTGTAAACTGCGATGTTTCTCAATACCGTTCGAGTTAAAAACGATCACGGTTATATTTCCAGCAGGAGCGCTTACCGAAAATTCTAAATCGTGTCCCGTCTTAATTTCGTTTAAGGATTCTGGATATTGAACATAAAAACCATCATTTAACTGAGATGTCTGAGCATCGAGTCGCCATGTGGTTATGTCATAATTCAAGCTTGCGTTGGTAATTATTAATAATTTTTTGGTTTCGTCAATAACAATCTCACTCGATTTATTTATTTTATTTTTAAACATTGAAATATGGTGCCAATTATAAGGGGAGAAAT
>JAEOUI010000287.1 GCA_016839425.1 Promethearchaeota archaeon | reverse complement strand
TTGCTTTTGAATTGGACAACAGAAATGAAGTTTTCGTCGATACCTACCAAGTTGAGAATGCCAAAATCTTCTAAAGAAATCAGCTCGTTAATTTGATAATTCCCCGTAAGGAATCTTCCTTCAAGTAACCTGATAATTTCAGAAAGGACGCTTGGTTGAAGGTATGATACGATTACTCTCCCTGTTTGAGTTAAAAGGGCTGAAGAAACAACAAAAGAAGAAAAAGTATGCAGTTCCTTAAAAATCATTATTAAATCCTTTTGAATCTCCTCGGATACAAGTTGCTTGCTTTTTTCCAAGATATATTCCACATTTTTCTCAAAATCGTGAAACTTTGAAATCTCCCCGTCGAAATTCTCTATCAGAGTCGTGTCGTATTTTTCTAAAAATTGTTCCTTGATTTCCATGAGTTGATTTCTCAATTCTACTAAATTATCCGTTCTATCCGTGAATAGTGCAAATAGCAATTCGTCCGTTTTTATTCTTTCGATTTCAAATATAAACCGAAAAACGCCAACCTCTATTTCTGATATTTCTGAAGTCTTCAGAGTTTGCTTGACGAAGGAAAAAATTGCGCTTAAAAAACTACTCGTCATCTGAACATTAAAAATATCTTCGTATGCCTTGTAATAAATCAATTCTCCCGTGTTTGCCTTCATAATAAAGATATTTTTAATCATAGATAATCAATTAAATGAATATTCTTCTTTTTTTTTGAATTGTTATAAAGTTTATAACACTTTTTGTTTAAAAATACTCTTATATAGTCAAGAAAATTATCTTAAAAAAATTTTTGTAGATAAGTATTATTTTATTTTTCCTTCGAGAAGGAAAAATATAGAAGTGTAAATTAAAATCCGTCGAAGTTACTCCATTCGTCTTCGTCTTCAAATTCGTCGTATTCTTCGTAGTCTTCTTCGGCTTCTTCTTTTTTGTCTTCCTCAAGAAGTTCTTCTTCTTCAGATTCCAATTCATCGTCGAAAGTAATTGCTTCTTCGAGATCTGTAATGGATGCTTCAGTAGCCTTTACTTCTGGTATGGGTTCCTCAACTTCCCTCTTTTTCTCAACAAGCTTTAAATAGTCCCCGTGAATTTTAATCGTAATTGGCGTTTCTTCTTGTAATAAGCGCACAACTACTTCTTCACTACTTGATGTATCGTGAGGCATTCTCATGACCATTGCCCTCGAACCTTCAAACACTCCACTAATAATCTCGACGGTATCTCCAACAGATATGAATTCCGTGACACTTCTTGGAAGGAGCACGTGTTTTAATTCAATAAGCTTTATGTTTTGAACAATCCTGCCTTTTATATGAGGGATGCCTTGAACGGCGATTTGGACATCTCGCTTTTGTGGTGCTTCAAAAAACACATATCCCGGTAACAAAGAACTAACTAATATTGCTTTTATATCTGGAATCGTGTCCAATATGCTAAATCTGTAAAAGATTTGTCTTAAAATATTTGTTTCTTGGTTAATCGTGGTCCTCACGGCGAAAAGCGTTGTGAGATCTTCCTTATCCTTGTCGTCGACCTCGATGTCGAAGTTATTACTAATATCTTCTTCCATTTTTTACTTCACTTTCCTCATTTAATCTGGCAGTTTTTTATATTTTTTAAAATAACTTGATACAAAAAAAGTATATATTAATAAAGGAATTCCTAAATTTTAAAATTTTGCTTTTTAAAACAAATCTATAGGTATTTTAAAAAATCAAATTCATTACTTTTTTTAAAAATTTTAAAATTAACACTTATAAATAAGATTAAAGAGGAATGTTGTTAATATCTAAAATTTCAGGTATTTTTTTATTGCGGTCGAGCCACGCAATCTCGTGTCTCATATATCGCCATGTTATTTCACACTTGTCAAGCTTACCTTCAATATCTTGTGTCTCCCATTCCCAAGGGTTTACAATTACGAGGTCTCCTTTCCGAACCCATACTCTCTTTTTGATCTTACCACGAATCCTTCCTATCCTATGTTTTCCGTCTTCGCAAAAGACTTGCATGCGCTCATTTCCGTATATATCTACGACTCGAGCGAACATTTCTCCCATTCTTTTATTAGGATATTTAACCCTGGTAATCTCTGGTTCAGCTTGTCCTTGATAGCGACCTTTTCCTTTTTTTGATTGTGTTTTTTTCTTTGCCATTGTTACAAATCCTTATCATTAATTTGATTAATATTTTATTGTTTAGATTTTATCATCGGGATTATATGAACTCTTTATAAAAATGATTTTTATTGGCAAATCAGATTCATTTTTAATGTTGTGCATCTCTTTTGGTTCTAATAAAAAAGCACTCCCCTGAGGTGCTTCATAAGACTTGCCATTAACGATTATGACTCCGTTTCCTTCAATAAAATAAAATGTCTCGTCCAGATGTTCGTGTCCGTGAGCCGCTTCTGCCATATATTCTCCGGGTTTGAGGCGTATAACGCCCCAATCTATGGAGGGTCCACGCATTATGTATTTCACGCCAGAATCTCCGCTTCTATATGTTATATCGGATTCGTTTACTCGTTTTATCTCTAATCACCAAAATGATATTAAGACATAATATTGAATATTAAAATAAATAAGCATTCCGCAGTTTTAAATCCTTAGTGAAGAAATTGTATCACAAAGCTTGGAGAAGAATATTTTTCAGGGATTTAGCATCCGTTTCTCGGGGATTATTAGCAAGAGAACTACCCTTTGTGTCCTTTACAATAGCTTCCAAGTGTTCTTCCTTGATTCCCAGATTCGATAGTCTTTCTGGAATGTTCACTTTGAAAAAAATATCTTTAATTCGATTTATTGCCCATTTTGATTGCTCTTTTGTACTTAAAGGAAAGGAAACATTATCCTTATTTTGATCCTCTTTTAACATTATATTATAGAACTTCCTTCCGATCCAAGCGTAAAGTTCGGAAACATCTGTGAGTTTTGTGTTATATCTCATCACATGAGGCAATAAAACACCACAGATCAACCCATGTGGCAAATCGTGCTTTATTCCAATTGGATGAGCGAATCCATGTACTGCACCTAACTTACCGTTTGCAAAGGAAATTGCACCCAAAAGGCTTCCAAGCATCATATTCTCCCGAAGTTCTATATTATGGGGATCAATATAAACCTTTTGCAGGTTTTCTCCTAATAATTTAATCGCTTTTCTGGCAAAAAAGTCTGAAATAAAGTTCCTACTTTTTGATACTAAGGCTTCTATCGCTTGCACCAGAGCATCCGCGCCCGAATAGGCTGTAAATGTTTTTGGTAAGCTCAATGTAAGTTCTGGGTCCAACAATGCTAAGTTTGCCCATAATCCCCTGATGCTCTTTTTTTCGCCTGTAGCGTGATTTTTCACTACTGAGTTGTTCGTGATTTCAGAACCAGTCCCAGATGTGGTGGGAACGAGAATAAATGGTAGTGGCTCAATTACAAATTCCTTTCCTTCAAGGTAATCTTCTACCATACCACCATTAGTAACCAAGCCAGCTATCGCTTTCGCCGTATCCATGACGCTCCCTCCTCCTATGCCTATTATAAGCTGGCTATTACATTCTAAAGCAATGTTTTTACCTTGATTTATCGTGTCGGTTGTTGGTTCTCCTTCGATCTTGTTATATTTTGTAAATGTAAAATCGTGTTTGTTTAAAATAGTTTCTATTCTTTCTATTGTTCCTAACTTTTTAAGGGATTTCTTTCCATGAACTAAGAGAATAGAACGATTCTTCTTTTCTTGAGATTTAATATAATTAAGCGCCTCCGCTCCTAGCATTTCTATTTTATTCCTTCCAAAAATAACTTTTGGACATCTAAAATCAAATTTAATATCTAAAGATTCCATTAATTATCACTTCGAACCGCCTAAAACCGTTCAATTGATAAATATTTTTTTTGTCTTAAAAAGATTACACCAATGGAACATTCT
>JAEOUI010000286.1 GCA_016839425.1 Promethearchaeota archaeon | reverse complement strand
AGTAATTTCGTCTAATGTTAGTCCTAAAACTTTCTCTGCTTGATTATTTGCAAATACGATTTCTCCTTTTTCGTTTACCATTGTAATGCCTGCTGGGCTTGCCAGTGAGATTTGTTGAAAAATCTTTTTTTCAGTTCGCAATGCGTTCTCCATCAGCTTGCGTTCAGTTATATCGAGAGTCGTAAATGTCACGCCCTTAGACCAATCATTTGCATCAATAGGCGTGGAACTTAGAATCACATCAATAAGATCACCGTTCCTGCGTCTAAACCTTGTTTCAACAGTACTTGACCCTCTTTCCTTTATCGTATTGTATGTTTCCCTCTCAATAGTTTCATATTCCTCAATTGAAGGGAAGATTATCTCAGCATTTTGATTTATTAGTTCCTTTTTTGAATATCCGATAATGTCGCAGAATTTCTGGTTAACTACGCTAAAACAACGATTCTTTACAACCCCAATTCCTGTAGGAGCGGTTTTAAATACGCTTTCCAATAACGCCTTTTGGTCAAAAGAGTCTGTTATGTCTGAAACAATTATATAAAAGGTATCTCCTTTATCTTGTCCTTTTTCAAAGAGATATATATTTTTGACGTAAATTTTCTTTCGATCTTTTCTAAGTGCCCAAAATTTAATTTCAATATTTTTATCTTTGTAATGTTTTAATTGTTCTCGAAAATTACGCAATTTATCTTTTTCTTCAGGAATCGCCAAATCAATTTCATTCAATTTTGTTAACTCTTCTACGCTATAACCATATATTTCTGAAAGCCTTTTGTTAACATATATGACCTTTTTATTTTCAACAATTACGACCCCATCATAAAAATGAGATATCATTTTTAATATATGTGATTCAAAATTGTGCAAGAAAGTTCAACTCATTAGTTGGGGTTCGAAATTTATAATTTGAAAACGATTTTGGGATTCATTAGATATTGATTAAAGTACTTCTCTTAATTTTAAAAAAAAAAGCTTTATTTATATCTTTCTTTGTCTTTTTTACCACAAAAAAATAGTTTGGAATTCTTTCTTTTGTTTGATGGCTTGTATTCTATTATTAATGTGTTAAGTATAAACTATCGATTTTATTAAGAACTTCTTCAATATCAAAGGGTTTTTCGATAAATATGGTAGCACCTATTGAAAGCGCTTCTTCTCGCACGGATATATCTGCACTTGCAAAAATAATTTTAGCGTTACTGTTAAGTTTCAAGATGTCCTTTGTGGCTTCTATACCATTTTTTATAGGCATTCTATGATCCATTATAATTATTTCAGGTTTTCTATCAAATGCCTTGAATTTTTCTATGGCGTCCATCCCGTTATTAGCGATGCCTAAAATATCGTGTCCTGTTGATGTAAATAACATAGAATATAATTTTTGTAAAGATATATCATCTTCAACAATAAAAATTGAAACTATTCCAAACACCGCTTTTATTTTAAACGCAATAATCTACAGCAAATATCCCTTATAATATCGCTTTATTTTCTTAAATCATATATCAATTAAATTGATATAAGTTTGAGCATTCTGATATTATTTATTTCAATTTTTTATAGATTATTAATGAAATCTAAATTCTATTTTGCGAATTGCTAGAACAAGAACAAAATTTAATATTTATATGTTATTATTTCATGAAAAAATTTTCTAAAAATCTCTATCTACTTTGATTTTTACATAACATTCCATTATTCTTTATTATCGTAATATTAATATCAAGCAAAAATTTTACTCTTCTTATATGCCTGAATTTTTCGTGGAAGTTGATGAAATTAAATTATGCTGCGAAGTCTCAGGAGAAGGAGATCCCTTGGTTTTAGTTCACGGTTTTGGCTCAAAGAAAGAGGTTTTTATTGGCCAATTCAAGATATTTTCTAAAAAATACAAAGTAGTGAGATTTGATAATCGAGGATCAGGAAAATCAGATCGTCCTAATTACAATTATTCAATGGAAATGTATGTGGAAGATTTGAAAAAGCTCCTAGACTACCTTAATATTAAAAAAACACATATTCTAGGCTATTCTCTTGGGGGCATGATAGTGCAAAATTTCGCAATTAAATATCCTGAAATGATAAACAAGTTAATATTGATTAATACATCACCTAAAGTTGATTTTCCAGAAGAACAATTACAAGATTATATTGAGGGAAAAATAGCCAATTACGAAATGAAATCAATGAATCCAATAAGAGCTTTTTTCGAGGGCGCTGAAGGAGGATACACGCCTGAATTTATAGAATATATGAAACAAAATCCAAAAAAGCTAATTCATGGGCTTTTTACGGCTGAAGACCTCATTAAAGACGCCACCGAGCTCCCAACTCGACCAGAAGATTATTATAACCAAGCACCAACCTTAATCCAGCACGATGTTGTTGATAAACTTGATCGGATTCAAAGTGAAACGCTTATAATATGCGCCTCAGAAGACCCAATAACTCCTAAGGAACAAAGCAATATTATTCACGAAAATATTAAAAGGAGCAAGCTAGTTGAAATCGATGGAATGCACAGTACGCCTAAAGAAAAAGCACCCGAAATAAATAAAATTATTTTACAATTTTTGGAAAATAATGGTGTATAGTTAATAATTTTCATTCATTCAATTTTTGAGCTGAGAATTTCTTCTGCTTCATTTTTATGGTTCATATTGTTGGATCTAAGTGTCATTAAAAACGGAACAATTCCTATGAACGCCATGAAAAACCCTATAACATAGAGTCCTATTGCTCCGATTGCAAATAAACCTAAAAGCGTCGGTCCAACGATAGGTCCAATTATTTGCGATGTGCTATCTAGTCCAGACGATAAACCATTGATCTTCCCTTGCTCTTTAGGAGATACGGACTTGCTAATCTTGCTACTTAACAAACCCCTGGTTAACGAGGCAGCAAAACTAATAATCATAAACGCTATTACAAATACTACCAATTCGTAAGCGAAACCGATCATGATAAAAGCAAATACAAACAATCCTAAACCAACCTTGATAGATAAATTTTCCCCGAGTTTTTTAACCGTTGGCTTGAATACTGTAAATCTTACAAGTGCCCTTAATATGCCTGAGAATGTCATTAAGAGTCCGATTTCCGTACGAGTTAATCCAAATACATAATCTCCGAACCAAGATATCGAAGCGATACATATCATGAACACAGAAGTATGAAATCCCCAAACCATTAAATAAAACATTGCTTTCTTGTTTTTTCTTACCTTAAACTTAATTTTGTTTTTCTTATCTTGTTGATGTTCGAGCCGATTTGATTTCGGCCATGTTTCTTTTATCATGAGGAGTGTTAAAATCATCGTAATGATTGTTAATCCCGCAGCAGTTAGACCAGGAAGAAATAATCCCGTAAAACCCATATTAAAACCAATTTCAGAAAGTGTTCCTCCGATTGCGGGACCAAAAAGGGAGGAAAGAACATGTGCGGTACCAACATTTGCCATTTGAATGCCTCTATCTTTATGTGGGACCACATCACCTATGATCGCTTTAGCAATAGGAAAATTTCCTCCAAATATACCATCAATTACCCTCGAAATGATTAACATTTCTAAACTATTCGAAAAAGCAAGCATTATGAATCCTACTAAAGTTCCGAATTGTGAAATGAGAAGAATTGGTCTTCGTCCGTACTTGTCGCTTAACTTTCCTAAGAATGGCCCAAAAAAAGCAGAAAATATTGCATTTACAGCGAGAATGATTCCCATCGTGAACGCCCTGCCAAAATCGTCTAATTGAGGCAAAAATTCTCGTCCGAGATAAGGGGCTAGTGGAAGTATTATTGTCATTCCTAATATATCAATAAAAACAGCAATCCATAGTGGTGTCAATTCCTTGTATTTGAATACTTTCCTGTTTTCTCGAGACATCTTAGTTAACAATGATTTTTTAAATTTTGAAAAAATAAGATATTTAGCATAATTATTTTTTAAAAAATAACCTTTCGTTTATATTAGATTAATTTGGATGAGATAATTGACAAGTTCTGAAGACAACGAAATCACTCAAGCATCACGAGAAGAGGAGCACATCGTCGAGTTTAATGTAGGGTATTTTTTTATCATATCAATTATTTGTTTTTTAGCTCCTTTTTATGCTTGTTTAGCTCTCTTTCTTTTTTATCATTTACTAATCAACGAAATATTCGCATTAGGAACACAGCTTCAATTTATTCTCTTTCCTTGGGTATTATTTCTTCTTTATTATTTATATTTATTGCTCTTAATAGAAATAGCTGCGTTATGGACTAGAAGATGGAATAAAAAGTGTCCTCCTCGTCAGGGAACATTTGAAAGGGACTTTTCAGCCGTGAAGAATAAAACCGAGGTTGGTACTATTCTCAATTATTATCATAAAAGGGGATTCATCATAAAATATCCCATGTGGTTAACTTCAAAATCACCCTTTCCCTGGCTTGTTAATAGGACATTGAGACGCATAGGACATAACAAGATCGATAGCAATGTTATTTATTGCGATGCTTATGTAGGTTTGGAATTCACAGATATTGGAGAAAATACTTTTATATATCCTACTTCAGTGTTATCGAGCCATGAAGTAAATAGCATCTTTGGAAATCTCAATATATTGGAAATTAAATTAGGTAAGAATAATTCTCTTTTTCCTGGTACGGTGGTAGGTCCAGGTGCCGTAACTGACGATAATAATGTTTTTTTACCTGGATCAATGCTCCCAAAAGGATGGAATGGCGTGAAATGTAAATATACTTATCGAGGCGCTCCCGCTAAACCGTCATTATTTCGAAATAACGTTTCAAAAAAAAAAAAAGTATAATGTGAAATTATTT
>JAEOUI010000035.1 GCA_016839425.1 Promethearchaeota archaeon | reverse complement strand
TAAATATTGTAATAATTAAGAAAACATTACTTCCCTGTCAACTAATACAAGCTGTATCATATATTAATATTATTAATTATGAAAAGTTTCGGAAAGCTAAAAAAAAAATTTGGTTAGTCATTAATTCGTTCTTAAATATGGAATAATTTTTCCAGATTTTAAAGATTTTTTTGCTTGAAGAAATAATAACATTCAATTAAGAAGCTTTTAACTTGAATTTTCTTCCCGTTGTAATCGTATAATAATTCAATGCAGTTTCAATTGGCATGTATTGAATGTCCTTCTTTTTGCAAGTATAATCGTGTGTATATTCCCGACCAGCAATGATGGTTCCTTTTGATAAAGCGGAATTTTCTCTAAGTGCGATTATAGGGCCTTTTTCGGATATTTCAAATACATATGGAAGTATTGCATTAGACAAAATTCTAGACGCATCATATGCGGCCATAGATGGAATGTGATCGTTTGCGTAATGCCATACTCCATATACATTGTAGGTTTTATCTATTTCAGGATATGAGAGACTAGTTTCAACCAAATCTCTATCATTTGCACCTGCGTCCACGAGAACGCTATTATTTTTCATTGATAACAACATTGCTTTATCGATGAGGTGCTTTGTTGTGAATGTTGGTCTTCTAACAGCAGAAAAGAAAAGTATATCTATATTTGACAATTCTCTTCGAATCGCGTTCTTGGTTTCCTCTACTTTATCCTCGAAGGACATTAAAATCTTGATAGAATCCTTATATTTATTCCATAAAAATTTGGGAACATATTGACCTACTCGCTCGTCAAGAGTCTCCGGATGCTTATCCACGATCACAATTTTCGCTCTCTGATGAATGAATACATTTAATGCGTTCAAACCAATAGTACCTAATCCAATGATCATAATACGCGCAGGTTTGATAAATTCACTAAAATGTCCACAAATTTTCCTTTTTTTTTTTCGAAATATTTCTAAGGATTTAATTGCAGCAATAATCCCCGTCAACTCGCTCATTGGTTTTAATAAAGGATATTTAGAACCATCCTCTTCAACCCATTCAAATGCAATCGCAATGGCCCCTGAATTCTTGATCTTCTCAGCACCGTCCAAAGATTCGTTTCCATCATAATGTAAATACGAAAAAAGCACTTGGCCATTTGAGAATTTATCGACTTCGTTTCCTTGTGGCGTTTTGACTTTTAAGATTAAATCTGCTAATTTAAATATTTTTTTTTTTTTTTGAGGCCTCGCTCCTACTTTTACATACTCCTTATCCATATATCCCGCCATTCTCCCACATCCTGGTTCAAAAATAACATCATTTCCATTTTGGACCAATTTTTTTGCGTCCTCAGGTACGAGTGCAACTCTATATTCATCTATCTTGATTTCCTTGAGTAATCCAATTATCAATTATTTCACCTTAAAAAGAGTAAGTGGTTTTTTGTAAATAACAAATTGAGTGGGATTGATTCTCGTTCTTGTTTGCGTTTTATGTGTATAAATAGGTTTTTCCTTTCTGAGCACGAAGGGATCGTCATATTTGGGATCTTGACATACCTCTACTACGCAAAAAAGGCCTTTAGGCTCCGTTAAATAATTGAATATGGTTTTGGCAGATTGATGTTTTATCGTTTTATTTGGGGCGTACCTGTATACTCCCGAAGCTATTATCAAGTCAAAATTATCGTATGATTTTATAAAATTTGAAAGAGAATTGATGCAAAAAATATTTAGTACTTGTATGTGATATTCGCCAATTTCATTATATTTTAGACTAAAAGATTTTAGCGCTTGCTCGCAGACATCTGTTACGACAATATTCGCCTCAGGATATTTGCTTTTCAATTGTTTGGCTTCAGCTCCCGTTCCAGCACCTAATATTAAGATTTTTTTAAATTTTATACTATTTTTTTTTCCTATAGAATAGACGAGAGAGGCTAAAATTTCATGACGTTCTAATTTGGAATTATCCCAAGGATCGTTAAGCAATTTGTAGAGATTTACACAGTCTTCTTTCGACAAGTTACCATCGATTTCGTCTGTAAAATATCTTCTTAACAAATCTTTACTTTTTTCTTCCCCTATTTCTTTTATATTCTCAAGATTGATGTTATTCTGTTGGCAAAACGCCTCAAGATTAAATTCCATGAGAGATAAATTAGAATTATAATAGGACCTACATTTTTTTTCTTTTTGATTTTTATTTTCTTTATCTATCTTTTTTTTTATTATTGTTTCAAGCACATGATTCATCTCTTAATTTAAATGTTTTAATAATTGCTCTAAATATTCTTCTTAAATCCGAGAAACTATATTTAAATTTAAAAAATACGAGTATTCAAAGTAAAGTGCGGGTTAAATATCGTAAAGTTTAAAATCTCTAAACTCCTCCATAGTCTCTTCTTGTATATCAGTTAATAGAGATTTGGCATCGTTTAGAATAGTGAAGATTTTAAGATTTTTTATCTTATAATATTTTTTTCTTTTATCCTTCCTATATTGGACAATATTAACATCAATGAGTTTTTTCATTAAATGCGATAAGTTAGACTGGCTGATATCGAGTTGTTTCTGCAATTCTTGGAATGATTGTTCTCCATCCTTCAAATTAAGGATTACATTAATTAAATTTACATCACTCAAGATTTTAAATAAATTTGTAGTCAATCTAAGCACACTGCTCATAATAAACATATATATTTTATGTTCGAAAGTTAAATCTAAATTTGTTTTTAACTTAAAGAATTTAAATCAAGTTTCTCTCATATAATAATATTAACACATGATAATATATTTTTGTATTTAGTGAGATTTTCCGTTTTAT
>JAEOUI010000285.1 GCA_016839425.1 Promethearchaeota archaeon | reverse complement strand
ATGAACCCATAGCCCCTGCCACACCATTTATTACCGTTTCCATGATCGTTGCTTTTATGGGTTTTGCGTTTTTGATAAACCGTAAAATCAAGAACCGAACAAAAAAATAATTAACTAAATAAATATCTTTTTTTTCATTTTATTAATTAACCTAATTTAAAATAATAGCTTAATAGATAAATCCGAAGTGAATATATCTATAATGGAAATAGAATTTAAAGATAAGAAATATTCGTTCTCTTGGGTATCAATTGGTCTATTTTTTCTTTTGTGCCCATTATTGAGCATCGTTGTTTATTTGATCTTCAAGTATTTTTGGATTTTTACATATCCCCCTTTTGTGTTTCCTATTTCATCGATTTTAACCATACTCACGGGAAAAGACTTTTCATATTATCTTGGTGCTAGCATGTATATGATTTCTGTATCTGAACAAGGAGATGTTGGAGTTAGTGCTGCATGCACGGGAATATACGCGTATGCAATCTATTTAGGTATTTGTGTTTCAATTCCCCATAACAAGCACCAAAACCAAAACAAGAGCATTTGGATGCGAAAATTCAAGACATTCTTGATAAGTTCACTTGCGATCTATTTTTATAATATCTTTCGCATTGTACTTACAATTATCTTATATTCTAATGGCATTCCATTCAACCCATTGCACGAAAACCTCAGTTATACTCTTACTTTCTTTTCTGTTTTCTTTTTTTATCTGATTAGCTATTATTGGCTTCCAGAGTTTTCCTTATTCGTTATATGGATGAAAAATGACTTGAAAAGAAGGATTTCTAAACTGAGAGCAAAGCAAGATATTACTTTAATAGAGCAAAAGGATGGAGTTAAAAAAATTCAGGTAGCAAAAAAAGTTATAGTAATTGGATTATGGATTATTATTTGTACAATTCTATTCGTTCTGTTAAGCATTCTTTTAGTTTAATATTATTCACTTATATATTTTTGATGAGAATAATTCATAACTCTTCATAAATTGCTTTATGGTATTACCAAATTAATAGCAATTAATTAAAACCAACCCTACATTTTATAAATTATAAATGGATGCTTTAGAATTTATTGTTGAAGTCGTATTAGAAAACAAGCCAGCGGCTCGAGATCCTGTTGGAAGCGTTATTCAAAAAGACCTTTTAGCGAAAAAAGGGTTCAACATGGTTTCAAATGTCCGCTCAGGCCAATATTTAAGATTCTACCTCAAGGCGTCTGATGAAAGCGATGCTAAGAAGATAGTTGAAAAAATTTGCAACGATCTTCGAATATTTAATCCAGTAACTCAAAATTTAACAATTTTAAAGGTATCAAAACAATAATTGCCAAATAAAATGACAATAAAAATCGCTTGTATTCAATTTCCCGGCTCAAATTGCGACCTTGATACCATGCACGTGCTAAACGATGTAATAGGAATAGAAACGCACTTAGTATGGCACGCCCAATTTAAAGAATCAGAGTTCGATGGATGCATTTTACCAGGAGGGTTTTCTTTTGGAGATTACTTGCGATCTGGCATCATTGCGGCCCATAGTCCTGCGATTGAGGAGGCTCGTATCATGCTCAAGGACGGAAGACCCATTATTGGCATATGCAATGGATTTCAGATCCTTACAGAGGCTCAATTTCTCCCCGGAGCTTTGCTTGGGAACGACTCGTTAAAGTTTGTATGCAAATGGGTAAATATAAAGGTCCAAAATACGAACACTGCTTTCACTAACAAAATGACGGCAAGTTCGGTGTTAAAGATTCCCATAGCCCACGGAGAAGGGCGTTATTTCGCAGAAAATATAAAAGAGTTGGAAAAAAACGACCAGATCGTTTTTAAATACACAAATGAAAATGGAGAGGCCACGGACGAATCCAATCCAAATGGTTCCTTGGAAAACATAGCAGGAGTATGTAATCTCGAACACAATTGCGTTGGACTCATGCCGCATCCCGAGAGAGCTTCGGAACCTATTTTAAGCCCCACGGGAACAACGCATGGAAAGTTGTTTTTTGAATCAATGATCGAATTCATTAAGAAGAGGAGAACCTAATGCCAAAGGTAGAAAACGAAGGAGACGAATTGTCAGTCGACCTGTCCGAAAAAGAAATCAAGCAAATTCAAAACTTGCTACAAAGACCTCCATCTTTAACTGAATGGGGCATGTTTGATGTCATGCACTCAGAACACTGTTCCTATAAATCGTCTCGTCCAAAATTAAAATTATTTGAAAACGCTGAAGAAAACTATGATTATGTCTTGGCAGGACCGGGGGAAGACGCGGGAGTTATAGACATAGGAGATGGATACTGTCTAGCGTTTAGGATCGAATCTCATAACCACCCTTCGGCTATTGAACCGTATCATGGTGCCGCCACGGGTATTGGGGGCATCATTAGGGACATTTTATGCATGGGAGTAAGACCCATTGCACTACTCGATCCCCTTAGATTTGGACCGTTAAAGAACAATCCGCACTCACAATGGTTATTCAAGTATGTCGTGAAAGGTATTGCTGATTACGGAAACTGTACGGGCATTCCAACTATCGGAGGAGAAGTAGAATTTGATAAAAGTTTTGAAAGTAACTGCCTTGTGAATGTTGCCTGTATTGGTTTGGGAACGATTGAAGATTTCAAACACGCACCAAGTAGAGCATATAATCCGGGCGATTATGTCGTGTTAATGGGCGGTTCTACCGGCAGGGACGGCATTCACGGAGTTACCTTTGCGTCTCGAACATTGACGGAGATGTCGGAAGCAGACAGACCGGCAGTACAAATAGGAGATCCTTTCACCAAAAAAATGATAATAGAAGCCACGATTGAAGCAATAAAGACGGGCCATGTGAGAGGTCTGAAGGATTTAGGTGGTGGTGGTTTATCCTGTGCTTTAAGCGAATTAACGGGCGATGGAGGTACGGGAGCAATGGTTGACATGAGCAAGATATTCACTAGGGAACCGGGAATGAACTCGTTCGAAATCATGCTTTCGGAATCGCAAGAACACATGGCATTTATCGTAAAACCAGAAGGATTAGAAACTGTTTTGGAAGTCTTTCGAAAGTACGAAACCCCTCACGCCGTGATAGGAAGAACTGACGATTCTAAAGTCTTGAAAGTACAGGATAGAGAAAAACTGGTGGTCAATCTCCCAGCAACTGCATTATCAGACGCACCAACAATTACAAGAGAAGAAAAGCGACCAGATTATCTGGACGATCTTTTATCCCAAATTACTCCAGAACTTCCAAATAACTTAGAAACAATCATTAACCAACTATTAGCGTCCGAAAATATTTGTAGCAAGGAGTGGGTGTATCGTCAATACGACCATGAAGTAGGTGTTCGGTCTGTTGTCAAGTGCGGGGATGGAGATTCTGGAGTGTTGCGTATTATAGGAACAAATAAGTTCATTGCGGCAAGCGTCGGGTGCAATTCGAAGCATTGTTTCCTCGATCCGTATGAGGGTGCAAAATCAGCTCTAGTTGAAGTTTGTGGAAATGTTATAGCTAGTGGAGCCAAACCAATGGCAATGGTTAATTGCTGTAACTTTGGAAATCCCGAAAAACCAGTTTCTTATTGGTATTTTTCGAAAGCCGTTGATGGAATGAACGATTTTTGTAGGATTATAAGAATTCCAATCGTAGGTGGTAATGTGTCCTTGTATAACGAAGATGAGGTGACCAATACCGCAATAAAGCCCGCTCCCGTAATGATGGTTGTGGGAATCGTGGAAGGACAAGAAAATATAATCACCCTCCCTTTTAAGCAAGCAGGAAATTGCATCCTTCTTGTAGGAGAGACGAAAAAAGAATTAGGTGGTTCCGAGTATCACTCCGTCGTACACGGCATAGAAGGGGGTTTACCTCCCAAAATCGACGAGGAACGGATCAAGGCGTCTTGGGATCTGCTCAAGGAATTATACAAATTAAAGTTAGTCAAGGCTAATCACGATGTAAACAAGGGCGGTTTTATCGTGACCGTAGCCGAAATGTGCTTTAAAAACAATTTAGGTGCCATTCTCGATCTTTCAGATTTTAAATCATTAGACCTAAGAGACGACGAGCTCCTGTTTAGCGAATCTGCAGGAAGGTTCATCTTGGAAGTTAGTCAAAACGACTACGAGCAGGTCGAACGACTTGCAATTCTCAAAAAGGTACCATTAAAAAAAATTGGAGTTTTAAATACTGATCCTCAAATAGTTATTAAAGGATTGAAAGTCGATGATGTGTCGCTCGATTTGAAAAAATTAAAAAAATCTTACCAATCTACAATTCCAAATTTAATGGAGATGTAAAAAACAGATGTGTGGAATATTCGGAATATCTTGTAATAATTTCTTGTATTCGGTTGCAGGAACGATTTATCCCGGGCTTATGGCCCTACAGCATAGAGGACAAAGATCCTGTGGGATATCTACGACCCAGTGCGATGGTACTATAGTTTCATTCAAGGATAGAGGATTAGTATCAAGAGTTCTTAATCCAAAGACATTAAGTTCTTTTTCCGGCAATGTTGGTATTGGACATGTGGGCGACAACACCCTTAAAAGCGTCCTCAAAGACGATCTCCAACCGTTCCATCACGCCTCACATAATTTAGAGTTTTCTATCGTCATGGACGGCGCATTAACTAATTATAAAGAATTAAGGCAAGACTTGGAAGATCTTGGGATAATCATTTCTGGAAATACTCACATCGAATTAGTATCTGCTTTAATAGAACTGTTATACAAGATTTACAATAAAAATATTGTTTTAACCCTAATAAAAACAATTGAGGCGCTTAAAGGAGCGTTTTCAGCCGTGCTCATGACTTCTGAGGGCGTTTTATATGCCTTTAGGGATCCCATAGGATACACGCCATTATGTCATGGTTTTTTTGAAACAAAACAAAAAACCATTCATTTAATTGCTTCGGAATCTAGCGCTTTAGATGTTTTAGGTTGCCACAAAATCTTCGATGTTAAACCAGGCGAAATAGTAGAAATACATCCAGAAAAGCAGATAAAAAAACATCGAGCCGTCCTTCAAAAGAGTGGTGGGATTTGCCATTTTGAATTCGTAAATAACGCACGTCCAGACTCGGTCATTGAAGGGTTACCAGTTGCGAATATTCGTTATAAATTAGGACGAAACTTGGCAAAACACGATTTTATTGACTCTGAAAACGCAATCGTAGTACCCATCCCAGATTCGGGTAGAAGCGCTGCCATGGGTTATTCTTGGGAGTCTGGAATTTTATATCAAGAAGGTTTGATGAAAAACAGGTATAAATGGAAAATTAATAGCGAGATTAAAGAAAAACTAAACCCTATTAAGGCAGTTGTGGAAGGTAAGGTCATCGTACTCATAGACGATTCAATCCTTTCGGGAAATACGCTTAAAAAAATAATCCAAATGTTAAGAACTTCCGGAGCTAAATCGGTTCATGTGAGGATAAGTTGTCCTCCAATTATTAATAAATGCGAAACAAACAGTAGTTTAGCAAGTAGAGATTTATTGATCGCTTGCCAAGCTAAAATAGATCATTACGACAATTTCAACGAGGAAATGAGAAAATACATTGGAGCCGACACGCTCGTATATCAATCAATCGAATGCTTTATAGACGCTGTGGGTTTGGACGAGAATAACATGTGTGTGAACTGCATCGCAGAATATTGCTTAGTCAAAGAAGAAGAAAAGTTAAATCACCTCGAACTTGACATAATCGTCAAATGAAATCGTGAGAATCTTGTCTTTATAAAAAATTCTTTTATTCGATTTAAAGTTTTCTAATTGCTCTAATCGAAGAGATCTCGCATATCACACTCAAGAAAAAAAGTTACATATAAATATTCATCCGATTATATTTTAATTGGAGAAGTTTTATATTTTAGGTATTATATACAATAAATGATATTATCAATCTAATATCAAAAAAAAAGGGATATTACATATGAGAGCACGAGCTTGTACAAAATGCAAATCATACGCTGTGATTCACGCTAATAACCCCGTGAGCTTGAACAGGATAAAAATTTTTGAGAAGGTTCACGCAGGGCATTCGCTTGTTACCGTAGATTACTTCGAAATTAAAGACGAATACAAGCGATTTAACGAAAAGGACGCTCCAAGCGTTGAAAAACCAGTCGTATCCTAAGTCTAATTTTTCTTTTTTATGACTTTTATCCTTATTTTTTATTAATTTTCAAACTCAAGTTCAATTTGAATAATGCAATTTAACTTTTTAAAATCAGATTTTACTCGAATTATTAATCCATTTTAAACTGATCCTAAATAACATTAGCAATATAAAGGGAGGCCCCTGCCGTCGCGACCAGGGTGTGGTCGAAATATAATAAAAAGAAGTAAGGGTGAAAATCCACGAGTTCACTCGCATTAACCAAAAGACAAAAATCCAGGGTTGACCACAGGGACCATTGTTATATTTTATTTTTTGGATATATTTACCCGTTAATATTGGATCTAACTTTTATGATCTATTAGTAAATAGTTTTAAAAGGTACCATAAAAATGAATGTGGAATGAAAGTGAAGGAAAATCTTAATTATAAATTCCAGCATTTGAGATTTTTTGAAAATTTAAAAATATTAACTCTATAGTTCTAGAAGATAGTATTTTTTTAAATTCATATTGGGTTATTAACTATGAATAATATCTGAAAAACTCATATTTACTTAATAAAAATTTAAAAAATCCGTGTGATTTAATTGAAAGAAGGAAAAATCAATCTAACCATGTGCTGGTTCGGATTTTATCAACCTTATGCCACGTCCGTTGTCCACGATCCTTATCAAGAAATTAGCCCGAATGAACTTGACAAGGAGGAATTGATATTCATTTGGGACAAGTACATGAAATCTGATGTTTTATCTGGACTTATTGGCAAGCCAGTTCCATGGTCGCCCGCACTTCTTGAAGGGTATTCTCGGGTTTGGATCAAGGATGAAAAAATTAAAGAAGAAACACAACATAAAGTATTTGAATATGAGTTGAAATGGAGGGATAGTATGTTTGAATTGCAAAAGTTAAGACAAACAAGGAATGAATTATCCAAACAAGTAAATATTTTTGCAAGAAAAAGCCCCAATTCTCCTGAATTCAACGAAGCAATTAACGAAGTGAAAGTTTTAAAATCTCAAATCAAGAACCTCCGAAAAATTAAAAAAGAATTTTTAAAGAAAAGGGAT
>JAEOUI010000284.1 GCA_016839425.1 Promethearchaeota archaeon | reverse complement strand
AAGAGTTTAATGAGAAATTAGATTCAAAATTATGGGTATATAATCCATCCGAGGAGTTATATGCAGAAACTCTGGATGAAAAAAATTTCAGAGTATTACTACAATTATTCCGAATTATTACTATTACCACAAAAAAAGAGGATATAGTTAGTGTTTATATCAATGAAGACTTACTACGAGATATTGCACAAGACAATATCGAAAAAATTGAGTCAATACTTAAGTCTGTCAAATATTTTGATCTCGGTACGCTTGATGTTAAGACATCCAAGGGAATTGACAAGATAAAAAAAACACTAGAGGAACTTTCTGAAAACGCCAAGAAAGAGCAAGAAAAGCGAGCCAACGCAGATAAAAAAGCACAGGATGAAAGACGAAAGAGAGAATCCGCGGAAAAAGAGAGGGATGAGGCAAGGGATGAAGCAGAAAAAGAGAAAGAAAAAAGACAGGAAACTGAAACGAAACTAAAACAAATCGAGACGGAAAATCTATTTTTAAAATCTACAAGTTTGCAAGATAAAGATCAAATTACAAGTTTATTTCATCACATAGGAATACATTCAGATACTATTAAATCTCAAGCAGGGAATCTTCTCAAAAATATTTCGGAACAAACAACTATCACGGAAAAAATGAATAAACAAATAGGAAGCATAGTAAAACTATCACAGATGATTAATACAATATCTAAAATCGGTTATAAAGGAGGTATAACCGACGAGATGGAAGATGAAAAACAGGATGTGGTCGTATTCATGGTAGAATTCATTAAAAATATTTGTGCTGATTATTATGAGAATATCGATATTAAAGTAGACAATGGTATTGAATCCAAGTTTATCAAAGAATTTAGACCTTTTGAAATAACATATGTAATCGATAATTTTATTAGTAATGCCAAAAAGCAAAATGCATCGGAAATCCTTTTTAAGTTTCATGAAGAAGATGGTAGCGCCATTATGGAAGTTATTGATAATGGGAATGGTCTGAATTCAAAAATAAAGGACATAAAAGATATTTTTAAGAGAAATGTATCCACAACTAGAGGTGGAGCGGGATTGGGATTGTATGATGCACAGAAGATAATCGTCAAATTTAAAGGAAAAATTGAAGCCGAAAATTTAGAAAACGGCTTTAAATTAAAAGTGGTGATTCCAAAATGAAATTAAAATTCTATTTATTGTGGTTTGAGAATGAACCAGATTGGATAGATGGAAAAATTAATGATGTTCGGAATATTATTGAAGAAAATGGTTTTGAATGGGTAGAACCAACAAAATGCAAAAAAGAAGAAGAATTTGATGGATCTTATGATGATTATGATATTATTCTAATGGATTATCGTCTAGTTCATGGAGGAAAGAAAGGAAAAACAGGAGCCGACATAATTAGTAAGATAAGAACCAAGGGAAGTTTTTCTAATATTCTTTTTTATTCTCAATATAAGGTATCTGAACTTAGGTTGCAGATAGCAAAAAAGAATTTAGATGGTGTGTTTTGTTCACATCGAAACGATTTTCTTGAAAATTTTGAAAATTTGTTTCTTACAAATATCAAAAAAATTGAAGATGTAAATAACCTTAGGGGTTTGGTGATGGCTGAAACTGCGGATTTGGAGAGTATAAAAAATGAGATTATTGAGATTTATGATAAACTATCTTGTCCAAGAAAGAAAGAAATCACTAGAAACATCTTAGAAAAAATAACTGAGTTAAATGGAAGACAAAAAGGAATAATAGATTCTAAAAACGAAGATACTCCTTTTGAAGAAATAATAGAACTATTTGATTTATACAAAAAAAGTTACATTGTGCACAAAATAAATAATCGGTCTGAACCAATCTGTGATTTTAAATTAAGTGATTTTGACAAAGACATAATTAAAAAACGAAATTTGCTTGCGCATGTAAAGGAGAGAGTTATTAGAGATGCTTCTGGTAAAAAGATTGTATTGGAGTCTGAGAAAAATGGAGAAAAATTAGTATTTACTCAAGAAGAAGCCAAGAAAATACGAAAGGATATTTCAAAATACAAAAAAGAATTAGAGTTGATTAAACAATCTCTTGAATCCAAATAAGAGTTATACACTAGGTTCATGATATTAGTGTTTATTCTATTAATCTCTTTCTCGAAGAGAAGTGCACTCTGTCCGCAGGACAACGGAACCCCCCCGTCGTCGTGGGAACTCAAATTTTATTGAACTTAACTCCTGCGATTAAAACGAGTTTCTGAAAGAAATTCGGACGAGCGATAGCGAGTGTTTTAATCGCTTGTTATACGAGTCTTGAAAAGACCGAGCACCGTAGGTGCGAAGCGTTCCGCCCGCCGCCCGTTAGTTTTTGGTTTTGAATTTGTCGTATACAGAAATAATAATTGCTGAAACAATGTACCAAAAGAGAATATCCGGCATTATTGCATAATAATTATAAGATGTTATTGTTGGTCGATCTATACTTGCCATGCTTTGATAACTGCTATAATATGCAAAAGGGAATCCCTTATTATCAGTGCAAGCAACGCCTTCAGAATGCATGGAATATGGACTGCATTCGTTTCCACTATAAGAAATTGTTAGCGATAAAAATAACAATACAAATAGCAGGATGATTTTTCTCAAATCAGGTTTTAAGAACAGTTTCACATCCATACGTCTTATTTGTTTAGCTTCTTTATATCATTGTCGTCGTGGCGGCGGGCGGAATGTTGTATAACTTCTGGGATTTTGCGAAGTCGTGAGCGTAGCGAACGATTTGGGTGGAGCGAGTGCAACGAGCGGAACCGCAAAATCCTTTGTTATGTTCTCAGAACCAATATTACCAAAAGACGAGGAGCGAAGCGACGAAGAGTTTTTCGGGGGCGAATAATGTATTTAAGATATTATTCTTTTATTTCACTTAATGGCATATTAAGAACATCTGCATTTATTTCTGCAACACTACGTAAATATTGGGATTTTTTGGGTTCTATTGTTTTAATACGTTCTGATTCTTCGAGGTAATATTTTACACCTTTATTAAAAGCAATTTCTTTTATTGTTCTTATTTCTGTATCAAGGTTATAACCCTGATTTTCAATATCCTCAAGCATTTTAAGCTTAGATACAAGCTGTCCTCTATATACGGGGTTTTTTTCAGTTTTTTTAAAACGTCTTGCAATTCTTTTCGTATTTTTAACAATTTTTTTTGGATATTCACTTGCTTTCGCCTTTAATTTTTCAATCTTATTATCACAAATATTATACATTTGATCTAAATCAGTCAAAAATTCAACTAATCTAAAAGCACTTACATCATCATTTTTTGCTAATGAATATGCTTCGGTTAAAATATTTTCTAATGGTTTTATGTCAATTTCATATCCTTCTTTTTTGGCTTTATCTGCCAATTTGTTGGCATGTTCAAGATCAACAAAAGTATTTGCAAAAGAACCGCTTTCAGCACAATGTAATCCCCGGTTTGTGATTAGTTCAATTTCCAAGTTGTATGCAGTCGTCATTATTTCAGAATCTATGTATTCGGGGTGTTTTTCTTTAATGCATTCTAAATCAAAAATATTTAATTTTCCTTCTAAAACCGCTGAAGTTATCTCTGCTTTATTATTGTACTTTTCAAACATATTCTGCGTATTTAAAATAATATTTATATTTCTATCACTATTTAACTACTTGTTGTGAATTAATTCGCCCCCGAAAAATTGAACATAACTCCTAGAGTTTCACGAAGTCGGCGAAGCCGATTTGGGTGAAGCGACCGAAGGGAGCGTAACCGTGAAACTCCTTGTTCAGCGACCGCATACCAATAGGAACTAAGCGGCGAGGCTGCCGCAGCAGCCGAAGAGTTCGGGGGCTCGTCGTAAAAGTGCGGGGGCGTAACATAAAATAAATGCCTATCCATCATTTCCAAAAATGATTTCTATTAAATCATTCAATCCATGCTTTCTGAGGCTTAATATTCCGTCTTCATCTTTAAGAGGTATGCCTTCCTTGTCTGTCTCAACATCTTCTTTGAACCTTTTTTTATTTTCGAGGACATTGCTAGTCAGACCATAAGTAGTATTAAGTTCTCTCATTAATCTCTTATACTCTGACGTTGCTTTGAAAAATTGCTGCTTTGAAGTTTTTTTACCTAGAAGCGATTCTTCAGAAATATGCATTATGTCTTTTTCGAGTTGCATCACCCGCATATATTTTGGAGGAAGTATGGTAACATTTGTATCTATTGCATTTGCTAACTTCTCCATTACCTCATATTCTCCTTTAGTCATTTCTCGTATTAATTCATCACCCATGCGTTCAACTTCTTGGAAAGCATTATGCTTTTCTTTGATCTCTTCTTGAAATTGAGTGATTTCCGTATCAGAAGGAATTTTTTTAAATGCATACCGAAAATCATATAATGGAACATTCCGTGGAGATAAAACGTCCTTTAATTTGGTAGAGATAATCCAGTAAGCAAATTTTTCTGTCGCATATTCCTCACTTTTCTCCTTTATTAGTTTTTTTGCAAATTTACCCAATACATATTCAAGACATGCAAGATCATTTATAATCTCTGGAAGTGATATGGTCTTCAAATTATTGTTATCCAAGAAATTTTGCATCTCATCAGGCTTTATTTTTATTACTCCTTTCCTTAACTTTTCATGATTCTCTGACGACATTTTCAAGGCTTTCTTTCTTTCGATTTCTTGTATTCCAGTAACTTTCGCAGAAATTAATTGCTCGCTGATTTCGTTAAAGTATTTTGAAACAACGATGTCTATTTCGTGACCGAGCGAAAGGTGTTCTGTAGACGCTTTATGCTCCTTTTTCCCCCCACCACCTTTATTTTTTGCCATTGATAAATATCTCATAACGCCTCTTCGAACATTTGTGTATATATTGTAGAAAGGATACTTTGCACCATATTGCACGATATGGTCTTTTCCTTCAATAATTATCTTTTCGGGCAGTTCTAGGCGTTCTAACAGTGCATCTTCGTACAATTTCAATTCGGGTGCGAACTGTGCCAATGCGCCAAGAAGCGTTTTGTCTTCAGGCATAACCGTTTTTCCAGAAACCCACTCCTTTACCGCTTGCCTCGATATTTTGTCTTTAACCACATCGTATATTTTATTGACTTTTTCATTTTCTGATAAATTCTGCAATTCCTTGGCATTGTTTAAGTAGTAACTAAGGGCGGTTTGATCGTTAATATACAAACTGTTCCTTGCAGTTTTGTATCGGGGGCTTTCCATTAAGTCTTTCTCAATATCTCCTAACGTCTTCTGTATCGCTTGCTTTTCAAAATACAGTTTTTCTCCTAGATTGATGTCGCTGGATCTTTTAGCAAACAGATTTCCATTTAGATCACTGCCAACATAGCTATCTGCATCTACAATAGTGTTCCCTGCTACTGTTT
>JAEOUI010000283.1 GCA_016839425.1 Promethearchaeota archaeon | reverse complement strand
GAATGATTTGAGCAAATGTTTTTCTGCTAGAGAGATGGTAAAATAATCTTCAATAATGTTCAAATTTGGAACCATTACTGCAAATGGCTTGTTTTTTCTCTTTCCTTTTGCCTTTCTTAATTTCAAGATAGTTTCGTCGTTATTGGCCGAACACGCTAAATGTACGCCTCCAATTCCCTTCACGGCAATTACTTTACCTTCGTTAATTTCTTTTGCAACGATCTTGAGAATATCTCTAATAGTATTCGTTGGTACGATATCAAAATTTTCATCGCATAAGAAATATCGAGGACCACAGACTTTACAAGCAAAGGTTTGAGCGTGAAAGCGTCTATTGCTTTCGTCTTCATATTCTTTAAGACAAGAAGGGATTGTTTTAACGCATAATGGAAAGATTGACATGGTAGTTCGCTCCCTGTCGTAAGGTAAGGATGTTACCGTTGTAAATCTAGGTCCGCATTGAGCGCATGCGATAAACGGATAATTCAAATATTTTTTTATATTAATATTTCTCATGTCTTCCAAGCATTTATCACAAGTGGCGATATCTGGCGGAAGCGTGAGCCCTTTTCCCCTTCCCCTTTCGCTCTTTCGAATCTCTAATGTGTGAAATGTTTCCTTACATTCAATTTCTTTCACTAAAATATCTTCTATAAACGAAATTTCTGGTTTTTGTATTCTTATATTTGTTAAAAATTGCTCGAGCACTTCAGATTGTCCTTGAAGTATCAATCGAACACCGGTATTTCCTTGGTTTAACAAATATCCTTTTAATCCCAAGCTCGAGGCAAGACCAAACAAGAACGGCCTGAATCCAACTCCTTGAACGATACCTGAAATAATAAATTCTTGTGTTATTCTTGACATTCGAGTTATTTAAATTCGGAATGAAAAAAAAATCAACTGGTTTTATTTTTTAACATTAAAGATTAATATTAAGCTTGCAGGACCAACACGATTCTCCTCTCATTTTAAGCACTCGGGCACAATTCATGCAATAAAATGTCTCACATCTGGGACATATATAACTCGGGCCAATTATGGGCCCTTTGTGGACGACGCACATGATTTTTGGTTTAACAATTCCCATTTGAGACTCGGTTTCTTCAATTTCCTTGCGTTTAGTTTCAATATCCTCAAAATGATTTGCTTGTAATTGGTTACTTGCCACTAAAGATTTTTTAGGTTTATGGATCTGATCGTTTGAATGGGGTAAGTTGTTCACTAATGATGATGTCGTGCTAGATTTTGAAGGTGTAATTGAATCAGATATGGAATTATTTCTTTTTTTAGTTAAAATAATTCCTACTCCAATGATTGATATTCCAATTACGATAACTAAAGCGGTTATGATTGTTATAATGACAGTCGATGGTGGTTCGTTTCTCACAGAACCGTCAATAACTCTCAAGATCATAGTTTTATTAGCCCAATCTCCATTTCCATCAGTTACGATAAGCTTTATCTCGTATCTACCTGCCTTGTTAAATTCATGTTCCGAAACCATCCCTGTAGAGGTTGTATTGTCTCCAAAATCCCATTCAAGATAAAGTGGATCATTCCCTTCAGTCCCATTATATGTAAATTGAACAATCTTTCCTACTTCTACCTTACTCTCGTTTAGATAAAAATCTGGGTTAGGTTTTGTATCAATTTCCACGAATAAATAGGTGTTTTCGAAACAAGCATCCCGATTGACATCCATTATTCTTAAAGTGACCGTATGATTACCGCTTATTAAATATTGATGAACGGGATTTTGCTCAGACGAACTAAAACCATCTCCAAAATTCCACGAAAAAGACAAGTGGCCATTTCCTCCTGTATAATCACAATTGAATTGTACCGTTTGTTGTTCTATTATTTTAGATGTATTTACGCTTAAATCTACGCTTGGAATCGAGTTCATTATGGGGTGATTATCTTGACTTAGAGCAGATCCTGCTAGCCAATGCGAAATTGCGCCAGTTCCATCTCCTGCGTCTCCTCCAGTGTAATCATCCCAATAGTTTCCGTGGCTTCCATTGTCCCAAACATTAGAAACCCCGTCGTCATAAGCGTTATAACCTGGATTCACAAATGAATTGAAATATATTGAATTCCCCTCCCCTTGAGTAATGTTTAGTCCACATAATGTATTATTGACAATGCTATTATCCATGATAGAATGGTTACCTCCTCCTACATCAAGATAAATTCCATATTGTGAATTCTCATAAATTTGATTGTTAATTACCGTACAATTACTTGTCCCCCATGCTAAAGCAATACCCCATTGACTTTTTGAAACAATGTTATTTTCAAATAGATTAAAATAAGAAGAAAATATCCCTCCTATTCCACATATACCATTATTCGTGAGAATATTATCCGTTATATTATTAAAATTAGAAACCCATGCAATTATTATACCTTGAACCTGATTGTCGTAGACAATGTTTTCTACAATAGAATTGTAACAACTCCAAACTGCCAAGACAATCCCTTCGGTATTGTCGTGAATAATGTTATTTTTGATTATGTTGTTATTGCACGAAATATTAAGCAATATCCCGTAATATCCATTATAAGAACAATTATTATTATATATCGTCCCATTTGAGACATTTTTTAGCTTAATTCCGCCTCCTAGATCCGATCCAGCCCCCATGCTTGAGTTGTAAAGCGTGCAGTTTCGCACGACGAAATGAGTGTCGGAATTCTCTATTTCAATGCAACTACTGGCATTGTTCCCATTTATCTTCAAGTTTTCGATGAGGTACGGATCGCTTTCCGTACCAGAGCCAGAACACCAAGGTTGGGTTGCTGCCCAGGACCAATTGTGTGCTCCAGGGCCCGTTTTCGATCCATTAATATAAATAGGAGAGGCAGAATTATTATAATAGGAAATTTTAGCTAAAAAAGTCGTGCGATTTACATTAGATTCATTCAAATTCGATTTATATATTGTAATTAAAGGTAATATTGATGTTGTAATCAACAATAAAATTAAAATAATTGTTCTTTTTCTTGGATTATCGTACTTCATGACTCTAACTATCCCTGTTATTAGATCATGTCAAGAACCCTGGATCTGGTCTCTTGAATGATTCCTGATATTCGAGAAATTCAATTCTATAATAATTCACCATCATTTATCGTTCTTTATAAAACCCTTTGGCATAAAAGTGAACTATATTGATCACATAATACAAAAATTTTTTTTTTATAATATCATTTTTGTCCATTCTTTCAAATTGTAAGAGATGTGTTTAATTAGGAGTAAAAATAATTTTTTCTTAAAAAAAATATGAATGGTGTAAATAAAAAAATGAGTAAAAAATACGAGCACAAAGTGGATACCCTTAAGGGACACGAGCATAATCAAGGTGGATACTTGCACCAAGGAAAAAAGAAACAGAAGTCGAAACCAAAGACCAAGACTGTAAGTCAAAAAAAGAAAGAATTAAAAAGTTACCAAAAACAGGTTGAAAAAAGCAAAAAAATTTGGTAATAAATGGTTTTTTTTATTTAATTTTAAATCTTTTACAACCTATTTAATAGAATATTTATTTTAAAATTTAAAAAGAAAAAAAAGAG
>JAEOUI010000282.1 GCA_016839425.1 Promethearchaeota archaeon | reverse complement strand
TTTCAAATAAATCACTTAAAAGACAATTAGAAGCCATAAAAGACGATATAGAAATGACAAAGGCGATATACGAGATTAACGATGAGAGACAAAAAAAAAACAAGAAGTTTCCACCCTTGAAAGTGAAACCAAAAACGGACGCCGAAGACTCGAATCAATTATCATTAGATTATTTTTGTAAAAAATAGAATTGCTCAAACAAGTTTATTTATAAAATTTCATTAACTATATGGAAAGAAAAATCACATCTATCTAAACTTATTTGGTGATGTAAAATTCGATACATTGAATATCAAGTCGTCTTAGGTGACGCTCCCGGAAGGTTAGTAGTTGAAGACATCAAAAAGGTCGTAAGCAAGGGAGAAAAAAGGGAAAAAAAAATTGTTCCGCAAGAACAAAAGGATTTACTTTACGCGGAAGGCGTAATCCATCCTCTTTCGGAAGAAACTTATCTTTGGACCTATTCTTTAATTTATAGGAACAAGAATTTCGATGTCTTAAAGTTTAAATCAAGTTGGTCTTGGAAAACCGATCCAGAAGGTGTTCAAGAGTTAATAATGGACAAGGCTTCTCATGTGGGCGTTATTGCAGGAGTGTTTTTCATTATGATAGACGAACAAGTCGAAGAAAACTTTTCAAAGCTGGCAGACATGATGGACATATTTATTGAAAAAACTAGTTCTCAAGAAGCACCTTTTATCGTATACGGCTTGATAGAAAACAAGCAAAAAATCGCCGAGCTAAAAACTAATAAAGCCCAACTGAAAAATTTAGCGGATGTGAAAAATTGGGTCCAAAAACACGGTGGAGAGTTTCGGCTCGAAAATCTAACCGAAATATTAGCAAATATTCAATATTTAGTCTCGGATTACACGCATTTTATTTTGACACACACTAAGGCAACAACTAATTATCCAGGATTGAAAATAGGAGAAGTTCACTTCTTAGATTACGAAGATGTCAGCGCCTTACAAGAAATCGAGAAAGCATTGATGGAACAATTAAAAGCGGGAGAAACCGTAGACAACCTGCTTTCACAGCTATTTTTCAAATATCTCCAAAAAATGGAGTTCAGAGAAGAAGTTTATGAAAAAACTCTTGAAGTCGTGGAGCCAAGTGAGCCTGAAATTGAAACTGCCGTACCGCCTCCGTCTAAAATCAAGATTATTTTAGAGGAGATTCGCAGGGGAATAAGGCGCCAATGTCCTAAATGCTTTAACATGGACAGGGAAATGATTCGAGAAGTTATTGACCACGACAACTTGATATATGACTTTGGGACCGATAAGATTTACGGTTTTAAATATATCTGTGGCCAATGCGGTCACGAGTGGAGGACTGAAAAAGATTGGGCTTCTGAAACAGTCGACCAATGATCGAAACCTTTTTAATTTTTTTTTAATGTTTTATCGTACGCATTCTCAGTTCTTGTTTTAAATTAAATGGGTGTTGTTAATTAAAATCACATACGCAGATAGGATTGGCAGGCTCCCTAAATACATTTTCGCCGCCATTGAAGAATTAAAAGCAGAAAAAAAAAGAGAGGGCGTCGATCTTATTCCATTAGGAATAGGAGACCCCGACCTCACGACGCCAGAACTCATCGTAAACGAATTAATCAAACAAGTCAAGCTTCCAGACAATCAAAATTATCCCACGAGCATGGGAGAGCAAGACTTCCGTGAAGCAGTTTCTAGATGGTATAAAGTCCGATTCGGCTTGGATCTTGACTCCGGAAAAGAAGTTTCACATGTGATGGGAGGAAAAGAAGGCGTTGCTAACATAGCAAGAGCGTTCGTGAATCCTGGAGATGTGGTGCTTTGCCCTAATCCAGGTTATCCCGTATATGAAAACGGAGCAACGAAATTATGCGACGGCAATCCGCATATCATGCCTTTAACAAAAGAAGACAATTTCCTTCCAGATTTAGACTCAATCGATGGGAAAGTCCTTAAAAAGACTAAATTGATGTATCTAAACTACCCGAACAATCCAACGGGCGCAATAGCTCCGATAGACTTTCTTAAAAAGGCTTCTGATTTCGCAGAAGACAATGGATTTTTCATCGTCTACGACAATCCTTACTCAGAGTTCACATTCGATGATTACATAGCACCTTCGATCTTACAAGTTTCTAATAATCATGTGGAAATTAATAGCGCCTCCAAGATGTTTAATATGACGGGATTTCGATGCGGTTGGATTGCAGGAAATCCAGAAGTTATAGAAGGCTTGAGAAAGATCAAGTCTCAAATCGATTCTGGGGGATCAATCTTCATACAAAAAGCAGTTATGAAAGGGCTTGACCAATATACATCCGAAAAAAAGCCTGAAATTGTGGCAAAAAACATGAAAATTTACGAGGAACGACGTGATGTCCTCGTTAATGGATTGAACGATATGGGCTGGAAAACCGATAAACCAGTAGCGACTTTTTACATATGGACGCCCGTTCCTGAAGGAGAAAAAGACGATATGGAATTCGTCAAGAAACTCATCAATGTCGGCGTCGTCATCACGCCCGGAGTGGGTTTCGGAGAACACGGAAAGGGATTTGTAAGGTTTGCCTTGACGCAACCCATTGAAAAGATAAAAGAAGCATTAGAAAGAATTTCGAAAATCATCTGATTAAATCATTTCTAAGTGCAATTTTATTTGGATATCATATTGTATCGAATTTCTTCAAAAATTCATTTTTAATTTCGCTTGAAAGGTTTAAAGAATTTATAATACTAGGATCGTTTTGAAAACGCGTGAAATATATATAAAATAGCTTGAAAGGTATGTACTCTAAACCCCACTTTGCCATCTCAACATTGGTTATAAATTTTTCAAAATGAACATAGAATCGTTCTTTAAAATGTTTATCCAACCCCCATTTTGCAAATTCAATGTTTTTTGTGAATTTATGAAAGTGTTCGTAAAAATATCTCGGTGCATTATTTTGAACACCCCTTTTGGCAAGTTCGGGATTGATTCTTATCTTATTGAAATTATCAAAAAACACATTAGGAGCTTTATATTGAACACCCCACTTGGCAAGCTCCAAATTTTCCTTGAACGCTTCTAAATTAGCAAAAAAACCGTTGGGTGCATTGTTTTGAACTCCCCACTTGGCAAGTTCGATGTTGTTCTTTATCTTACTAAAATTATCATAAAAACCGTTAGGAGCCTTATTTTGAACACCCCATCTAGCGAGCTCGGGCGTTTCATGAATCGTATCGTAATTGTTAAAAAATCCGCTAGGAGCTTTATTTTGGACGCCCCATTTTGCGAGTTCAGGTCTTTTATTAACATTAATAAAATGAACATAAAATGCTTTAAGGGCTTTGTTTTGCACGGCCCACTTGGCAAGCTCTAGATTTTTTTCTAATTCATAAATTCTATAATAAAATCCAAATGGTGCGTTGTTCTGAAATGCTAAATTCATAAGCTCAGGATGCTTTTTCAAACCAGAATGATAACCCCAAGGAGCTTTATTCTTCAGAAGAAGTAATACTAATTTGATTGATGATGATGATGATTTTGAGGAATTGAATATTTTTTCCAAATCTTCACTCGTGAATACTTCTAGATATCCTTCTTCTTTAAGATAATAAATGACATTCTGAGCGCCCATCTCAATTCGTTTTAGAATTTCTTTTTTAAAATTTTTTCTTGCGGTTTTATCTCCCAGTTTCTCGAGCTTTTTCAACAACGGGAAGGCTAAACTATCATGAAGGAGGAGTGGATCGTAATTGTTCTCGGCCCATGCTTGCAAGTTCGAACAATGACCCCAAAATTCTTCTTCAAGACTTATATTTAGTTCCATAAACTCGGCACTTCTATCTTCTTTCTCCAGAGCGGTCATGGAGCGGACATCGTCAAGTTCTTGATTTTCGTCTGAAGGGTCATTAAAAGCTAAATACTTGCATTGTAGGAATTTTTCTCCGTTCACATAAATAATGGTTTCCTTTCCTTCTAGCTTGAGCACGATATAATCGTTAATCTTGAACTCTTTATTCGTCATGATATCCTCCTTGAAAAGAATCTCTTGGAATAAAAAGCAGGGATATATATAAATTCATCTGGTATAATAGTGAACCAAAATTGTATTAATAAACACGCTTAAATTTATAATTATTTTAACTATATTATTGGTTTTAAAAAAATAATTATTTGGAAAAATAAAGTGGTTTGTGTTTTACAACATCTTCTCCTCCAACAATAACCTTAAAAAAATCCAGAAGTTTTTCCCTTTCCAAAAATGATTCAATTCTATAGCGAAATTTTCCAGAGACTATTCCAGGGGAGAATCCCTGTTCTTTAAGTAAACTCATTATTTCGGGAACTTCTTTGAAGACATGAGTGAAATCATTCATTACTTCGTCAGCTTTTTCTTGAAAAAACTGAATAAAAGCTCGTGTTTTATTACTATTTTGGTGATCTGCTAATTCTAAAAATTTGTGCTCTAAAGAAAATCCAATGTTTTTGAGCATTTCATCAGTAGGAGGAATGGGTAAATCTAGCATTCTTAAAGCATGAGTTATACATTTTTCAATCCCTTTTGAAGAATTAACAAGCGTAAAATCAAAGTCAAATATAATAGCTTTAATTTTTTCTATAGCTTGGTTAATAGATTTTTCACCCATGATTCTGATAATATGCGATAAAAAATAAATAGAGATAAAAACAGTAGATTTTAATCCGACTTTGTTGATTTGAGATTCTTCAGCGTTTCTTCCAAGATTTTTATTACTTGTTCCTTATAAGAATCTTGCTCGGGATATTTATAACTAAAGGACTTCCAATGAGGGCGCTTGTGTCCGATTTTAAACTTGAGACCGCTCATTTCGGTCATATAGGAGTTTGCGTCGAGCTTGGTTGCAATTTGATCTGCGATAATATACCAATGATATTTCGTTTGCACATTTGCTCCCGAATTAAATGGAGCTGCGTGCGTCCTTGATTTCACGCTATTGAAGGAAATTTTCCATTGGTTAGGGCTTATTTTTGTTTCATGCCACTTGCCATTATTGTAATTCCAATCGTGGGATTTTCCAACCGTCATTCCCGTATATGTTGAATTATTGTAGGATTTTAATTCGTTATAAATCTCTCTTTTTGGTAAAGTATTTTCTCTTTTTTGATTTAACAAGTTACGATGTTTTATAAGGATCATCTTATCTACTTGTTCGTCCGACATATAATAGATAGTGATTGAATTTCTATTAAAAATAAGGAGAGTTAAAGATTACCGATTTTTGAAGTAATGTTTTATATATTACGATATAATATTCCAACATTTCATTTGAATAGGGAATAAAAAAACTGAAGAATCTAAGAAAGTTTGCGATATTTTTTTCTTAGATGTGATTGTTTAATTTCATCTTCTATTTGGGTAAAAAGACCCGAGGGTTTAAATTCCTTGCTGGTAGAATCAAGCACCAGTTCGTCCTGACCATCTATTATCTCATCTTCTTCTGATGCCTGCTCGCTTTTTTCTTTTTCGTAAAAATCCGTAGACATTCGCTCCATTTTCTAGCACTTGCAGTGGTTCTCGCTTGTTTAATAATTGAATCCTTGTAAATACAGATCGACAAAAATATTTAAACGTTCTGAAATGATTTTAAGTAATATTAAAACTTAAATCTAATGGGATGGTAAAGCCTTATAATCAATGTTGGGTATATTAATCTATTAAAAAACAAAAATTGGTCTCCTTGTGATTTAAAAAGCAAGCGAAAGATATAATTTATAAGTGGGTCTCTTTATTTCCTTGAGAACCTTGGTGAAATCCACATGAAATCAGAATCATTTGATAAAGATGAATCAGTTTACAAGAAAAGAATGAAATATCTCTGGAAGTTTTTTTGGTTTTCGATATTTTTATTCGTGTTCCCTTTAATTTCAGGGCTAGTAGGTGGTTTAACCATTAATTTTGTTATTGGGGATGGTTACATTGCGTTTTGCCTGGGGCTCACGATCGCAATATTTGTAGGAATATATTTTTTCAGGTTTTACGATAAGTACAGGAACAAACCGTTTTTCAACAACCAAAAAAAGAACCTTAGATCGCGAATAGAAATGGTGTTTATAATTTCCATCGTATCACAATTGATTCCTCTCGTAATAAATATCGTCAGTTTTTCGCTTGTTAAAGTTTATCTGTTCGAGATGTACGCTCTAATTTCCTACATACTATTATATCCATGCGTTTTTATTTACAATTACTATAAACCCATTGATTATTACGATCCTTCAGAGAAGATATTTAAAAACAGCAACAAATTCACACTTTCGATGAAAATGATTTACAACAACATTTTTTTCGTTAATTATATAATAACCATTATTTTTCTTACGATATTTTTTCGATTGCGATTTTTTTATGCAACTCTAATCCCGATATTTTTAATATTTTATTTAATTAGCATCTTGGGCATAAAAAAGGAGCAAAAAAGTGTTTTGGCTTCGATGGAACGCGAAGAAATGTTTTTGAGTTCATTAATATCGTTTAAAAAAAAAATTACTAAGACAATAATTGGGTTGATATTCAGTCTTATCTTGTTCGGCTCGATCTTCTTTATTGTTGAACAAGGAACCCCCCCAAGTATATTCTATGGTTCATTGATAATAATTATCTGTTTCTTATTATTTTTAAAAGCGATTAATTACATAAACATTCATTTTGAAGATGTTCTCTCATATTTAGCAAATCCCACGCAAGGAGATGATTTATCGTGAATGATTCAAGCAATAGATTGAAAAGATACAAGAAGTTCAATTCACTTTTAACCGGATTGCTTATAGCAGGCTTTTTAACATTTTCCTTCCTTGAACTTGTACTATTAAATACTTTTTTCTTATTTATCGTGCAATTAGCGATCGTTTCTCCTTTGATTTACTTATTAACATATATCGAACACGAGCGCCAATTGAGTGGCGAAAAAGAGAATAAAGCAACTCATTTGGTCAACACGATGAGTGTAATAACGGGAATGATTTTCGGACTTTTGGGATTTCTTCCACTTAATATTAAAATCGTTAGTTTTTGTATTTTCTTGCTTTTTAGCCTTGAAGGATTCGTGAGGCTTGGTTTTTTCAAAAAAGAAACAATAATTTGGTTTCAAGACATTTTAGCTATGATAATATATCTCTTAATCACCTATTCCTTTGGGTATCCAGCAATAGAGAATGCAATCTTAAACACCAAGATTCCTCAGATTTTAGGAACCGCAACCATCGTTTTGGTAAATGGCATAATCATATCCGGAATGTTTTTGCTTTCTTTTTACCTCTTATCTATTAGAAAAGCTTGGAAAAACGAAGCGCGGGTGTTTCACTTTTTATTAACGACAAATTTCGTCATATTAGAAACTTTTGCCTTTGCGTGTCTTAATGTTTGGCTTTATTATTCTAATAATTTCGTCTTATTCGTGAATTCCCTAGTTCTGACAATATTTTTCATCCCCACAGTCTTATTATTATTTTTTTTCCTGAATTGGACGATTAAGGTATTTTCGTTAAATCGTTTTAAAATGTATTCATATTACGCCCTTTGGATTCAAATGTTTACCGTATTAGGGTTGATTGCCGTAATTATCATCAATGAAATTGCGGGAAAATTGTTTTGGATCGTGTTGGATGTATTATTCTTCTTTATCGTTTTAAATTACACAATAAAATTAGGAAATTCTTTAGGGAAGATAGAGGATACTACCAAAAGCACCTTCAAGAAAATTTTTTCTATCGTTATTGTTATTGAATTCCTTATTTTATCATTTCTCCTGCAATCGCAGATATTATTAATAAAATTGCTTCCTCCCATCGATAATATCGTTGTATCGTCTTATATCTCACTAATATTAATGACCATTCTCGCCAATGCGTTTTCTGTAAAAAACAAGTTGTTTTCTACTCAAACAAGTCAAATTTTGACTTTTACAAGCCTTTTTTTACTTCCTTTCTTGGTATCTTGGTATAGCGCTCTATCCTTAATAGGCACTGCCTTGATATTTTGCGTACCGCTCATCCTATTTTGCTTATTAATATATCTTCCATTACTTTATTTGGTCTATTTTGGATTTGCAACGAAGATGTCAATTCACGCTTTATTTTGTAATAGCGTTTTATTATGGATTTTTATAGGATTGATCCCGATGATTTCTAATATTGATAATCCCTTTTTTGCCCCTATGGACCTATTGAATCTAACGCTTCTTTCGGTTGCCTTTTCTACAATCTATCTAAAAGCAATATGTTTAAAACTAGATATTTTTGAAAGACTTGCTCAATTGCTTTCAAAAGCATTAATAGTAATTTTATTCTTTTTTTCGGGATCTATTGTATTTTATTACTCTTTTTTAATCCTAAAACAATTTCAAATTGCAATTTTATTGTCACTTATTTCCACCTCGCTATATATGTTCCTACCGGCGTATATATCCTATAAATATGATTACTTCCAACGAACTTGGATGAAATATGTCATATTTATTAATAGTATTGCCTTGTATATTTTCTTAATTTTCGTTCCATTATTTATTGGATTAGATATTGGAATCAGTATCACCTCGTTGAGTATTGTTACACCGACGCTTGTATTAGCGTTTACATTATTAATTTTCTTGGAAAAAGTCGCAAAAGGCGTGGAATTCGGTTCAAAGACCATTTTGAACCTAAAAATCGCCCAAATACCAACTTGGTTGGTAATTTCGGTAATTATCGCTCTTTCTTATGTTTATAATTTATATCAATTTAATATCGAATCTTCCATTCTCGTTAGTAGTACGCTCTTAATATTTTTTAGTCTTTGTATATTTACATGCTACTTAATTTATCTCGTTGATAAAAAAATATCACGCGAGGGAACGAATCCTCAACTTATAACAAAAGCACACGGAATTTATTCTATTTTCAGGACCATTATCTACTATGGAATCGTTCTATCGCTATCCTTGTTAATCGGTTCGGCATTAGAATTGTTGCTTCAAACATCACCCATTTCCACGGATTTTCCGACTTGGTTCTTTTTAATCAATGCGCTAATAATATCATTCATTGTATTTGTCACACTGGTAACAACAGACCGCTTTATTCAAGAAACTTATCCAAAGTTAAAAGCTTGGATCGCCCAAATATCTTGGCTAACTTTAAAGATTATACTCATATTATTTGTCTTGCTAATACCTTCAGGAGATTTAAATTTTCTTAACGCACCGATAGCTTTTTTCATATTTTCTTTTCTCACGCCAATTACATTTTATCACTTAGAAAAAATTGAGAAATTATCTGTTAAAATCATAAATTTGTTAAAAAAAGCTGGCCATCTAATATTCTTATTTTCGATATTTATATTCTATGTAGCGTTGTTTTTGGTCATAACCTTGCAAGTACATTATTTTGCTGCAAATCCTATAATGCTTGGACTTTTACTCGCTTGCAACTCGCTCTTGATTTTTAATTACATTTTGACGAAATTTAAAAGCATTCAGGAACGACAATCACTTTCGGTTGTTTATAACATCTATGTTTCTTTAATTTTATTAAGCGCTTGTTTTCTCTATATGGCCCCAATCTTTTGCATTGTGCTGTTTATAGTTGGTGCACTCATAATTTTTTCCGATCGCAATCCGAACATCATTAACAAGACTTTAGTATACGGAATTCTTTCCATTTCAGCGAATATCTTAATTGTTTCCATATTGGATATTTTTTCGGTCTTTTCTAGTGTGAGCACCATACCCATTGGATTTTATATAGTGTTATTCCTTTCATGCTTGATTGTTACTATAGTTTTTTCAGTGATTTTAAACCTGGGAGTAAATAATAATTTTGACTTACTCGTCTTGTACGGAAGCTGCGCCTTGTGGTCATTTGTCTATATTGCAACTTATTTTTCAAATGTTTTGTTATTGTATAACATTACGATATCAGTCCTTGAATTTATGATATTCATTGGATTCACGCTTTATCAAAGAAAGGACGAAAGATATCGATTATTCATAAGACCTTCTATTGTTTTATTCGTATTTGACTTGATTAGTTATTTATCGTATGGGTTTTTCTTTATTGATCCAACCTATATGGATTTTAATCCTCTCTTAACGCTCACATTAACGATAGCTATCACCGATATGGCATTTATTTATGTTTATAGAGACTTGAAGGATGAAGCGCGTCGTAAATCGTTTTCTCTTGCTTTAGGATCGCTAATAGTCACATTTCCACTATTTATATGCATCTTTTTAGTTTCCTACTCCATCGCTCCAATTCCGTGGCCGCTTGCAACGACGATATCTCTTAATATTCTCGTTTTCTCATATTTCCTTTCGGTGGGTGTTTATAGATGGAAATTTTCGCGCGCTATATGGGATTCTGCGTGGTGGGCCTGGAACTTGCTTCCGATTATAAATGTCTTTGCAATTTACCAAGCTGTTTCTAGTATAGATGTAATTTCGAATGCGCTCCAAGTTGGAGGAACCCAGATTAGCGGTTCGGTCATCCTAACGACCGTAATCTTTTCATTACTTTACCTACCAGTTTTATACACGAAGATCAAGAAATATTTCTACGCTTGCTTGCTCTTTATATGGGCAGAAAGCTTGATTTTGATTGTTTGGATAACCTTCAATATTTTTTTTGCTTATCCTGTATTAATTGCGTTATCTAGCTCGATAATAGCAATCATCTTGCTAATGCCATTATTGTACAAGTTAAATTATTGGCGATTCGTCTCAGCTTTCTGGTGGATCTTAACTTTTATTAACGCTTCCTTTTTTATAGTTCTATTATTAGTTAACGGAGTCGAGCTGGCCATCTCCATTTCTACGGGGGTGATATTGGGAAGCTTTTTCTTCATTATATATTCCTATTTTCCAAATATCAAGCATAAATTATACTATGCAGCTCTATCGTATGTTTTTCTCCTCGGGGGAATATTTTCTCTTTTATCGTTTGTCTTCTATTATATATTTTATAACGCTTTAATAGCAATTAATATTTCAACCATTATTATAGCCTTTAGCTTGTTTACTTCGAAATATCTCAAATTTGAAAAATTCGATCCAAAGCGATATTTTCACCTTCTAATTTCCATACTTCTCATTTGGCACTTCTCCTGGTTAACTTTCAATACTTTTTCGTTAATTAAAGGTCTCGAATTGTTTTCGATTTTTTTAGCCATAGCGGTACTTGGAGGTACTTTATTCGTGTTTAGTTATTACGAAATGCTGATTATAAAAATAAATAGAAAAATACCTTGGTTAACCATGGCGGTTGGAACATCCTTTGCAGTGTTATCGCTCTGTTTCACGGTAATTCCGTCTCTTTGGATAAATTTAGCGTTATTCGTTTTAGTAAATATCGTATTTGCTTATTTTTGGGTTGGAAAATATAAGTTTTTACTATGGTACGCTTTTCCTATCCCTTTCGCCTTATTAATCCAAGAATCCGTACTTATGATCCCTATTGTTCGTCCATATTGGGCTTTATCACTTTCCATAAATTATTTGGTCATTTTTCAAGTGTTAATCAATATTTTTAATCAAATTAAATCGGATAAAATATCAACAGGATTGATGAGGTTTTTTAGATACCAAAAAGATATAAAATTGAATAATTTTGCCTGCCTTTCGATATATACCGTATTAATACCTTTTTTCCTATCATTTGTAGCACCATATTCATTGGAATATAAGATATTTATTCTTCTCATTGTTTTTTCATTATTATTAATACTCACATTAAGTTATATTAACGAGTCTTGGACTAAATTAGAAATCGGTACTGTATCAATCATTAAATATAAATCAAAATTAGAATTTTTCGCATATTTAAGTTTGCATGTCGAAATGGCGGCATTAGTTTTTGTTATCAGCGTAAATACATTTGGAATTCTTACAAGCAGTTTAATCTCGGCATTAATACTGTTTATATTGGTGAGTTTAGACTCATTGACCATTAAGAAGGTTAACTACCCTATCGTCAACTTGATCTCGTTTGCTTTATTATATGTTATTTTCCCAATTGCGTTGGTTGGACTTCTCATAGAATATAATATATTAAACATGGGTTCAAGCGCATTAATCGTGTTGTTAGAGACTTTATTTACATATTATGGGTTTTACTACATCCATAGGATGATTAGAAGCGAAAAAACGGAAAGAATCAAAAAGATTGCCGGTAGTTCGATTGCGCTTCTTCTATACATTGAAATATCGATTATAATTTTCGGATATTTAATGATAATTCAAGGATTGATGGAAAGTCTTTTAATATCTTCAATGGTGCTTCACGGATTCGTGATCATTGACATTTTAACAATCAAAAGAGTAAGAAATTCAATCGTCCCACTGATATCGTTTAGTCTTGTATACATGCTCTTTCCAATTGCGACCTTAATAGATCTAGAACAATTTAATCTCGTTAATATTACTTCAATCACCATTGTCGTACTTGTTGAAACGATTTTCACATATTACGAGCTCTATTTAATAAATAAAGTAACGCAAAAAGAAAGATCCACGCAATTTAAACGCGTTTTAAACAATTTGGTAATGTTTGCGATATACATCGAAATAACAGTCATTCTTTTTGGTCTATTAATTTCGAGTCTCGACCCTCTCGGAAGCTACTTAAGTGCTCTTATTGTGCTTATTTTAATGCTTGGAGCCCATATATCACTGACAGAAAAGAAATCCTCGATCAAACTATTTTATCCTGCCCTTATTATTTCTTATTTTAACGCGACAGTCTTGATTCTTATATTAATCGCATTATTATCTCAAATTAATGGTATATTTCTCAACTTGTCGATTCTAATCTTTTTCGCTTTACAATTGGTTACAAACCAGCTGATGTATCTGTTTCGAGTTAGAATAAGTATGAGTGATATGATTAACCAAGACGAGGGAAATAAAATATTAAGAGCTAGAAACATGGGAAATAGAATCGTAGGCGGATTGATATATCTTTGGACCTTAGTTTGCATTGCTCACGGATTGGTCTTGATCAATGTAGATTCTTCTCTCATCGTTTTAATTGAGTGTTTCCTCATCCACATCCTCATGAAATTCGATCTGTACAAGTCAAAACTATTAGGGATGGGAGCAAATTATTTGGAAGTAGGATCGTGGGGTGTCTTGATGGTTTTTTCTTGGATATATTTATTACGAGCGTTTTCGGCTCTTGACCAAGTAATTCAAGCGATGCCCCTGGGAGTGTTCATATTCGTCTTGGAAATCATGTATTTCTTTTATATGTTGGAATTTTTACAAGTAATAAAAGCAAAAAAAGAAAAGATACGACACTTCCTCGTGTTAGTTTTGTACATAAACTTTGTATCTTGGCCGATTTATTTCATTTCACTTGACATGATTTTAAATCTAAATT
>JAEOUI010000281.1 GCA_016839425.1 Promethearchaeota archaeon | reverse complement strand
GTTATAACGGGATTCTGGAATCTTTAAATAAACATCCAGACGTTAATAAAAATATATATGAATTGATACCTTCAATGCGAGAACTCATCAAGAAAGAGGAAGAAGCAAGAGCAATTTGGAATATATACAATAAAAATCCAAGTTTTTCATTGGCACGATATTATGAAGCTTTTGATTTACCAAAGATTGAAGAAACTGAGGAAGAAAAGGGGCTGAAATTAAGAGCAAAAGAATGGCACGAAGAAGGAAAAAAGATTAAAAATCCATCAGAAAAATTAATATATTACGAAAAAGGCTTGGAACTGGAAAAAGAATTTCAGTTCCATGCTTTGGGTGCGATTGGTGCGATATATTTTGAAGATAATTCAAAAAAAGCGAGCGAATGTTATTTTAAAGCCTTGCAGATTAATGAAAAAAATGCGATCTATTGGTACAACTTATCGGCAATCTATTTTAATCAAAAACAATATATAATTGCCTTACAATTTATCAAAATTTCAATTAAATTAGATCCCAAGCATTTAATTTCTTGGGAACTGATGTCAATTATTCTATCCACGTTATTAAATAATACGCTAATCAAAGAACCTAGAGCATCGAAAAAAGAATTCTCGGAAATTCAACGTCAGATAAAAGTATTTTTAAGAAATTTACCTGAGGATAAAGCTTTCCTTAAAAAAATTAACACAGATATAGGTTATTTGGATGTGTGGAGTAAAATAGATTATGACCCATCTCGCATACCGAGCAAGTCAACTACGACCACATATTCAACAAAATCGACCATAACTAAAAGTCAAAAACCCGGCGTGGATAAAGGATATTTAGAAGAGAAGGAGTTGCAAAAACAAAGAGAAAAAATGGAGCAATTCAAGAGAGAACAACAAAAAAAAGAAGAAGAGAAAAGACAAAAACCTAGCGGATGGGATGAATATATATATAAAAGTTAGGTTTTTTTCCTTTTCCTATAAACTATATGGGTTATATTCCAGCCCATTATTAATATAATGGGCTCTCCTTCACTAAAAATGTTATCTTGTAGCTTCAGTCCTTCGCTCAAGGATTGAGACATTATGATGATGCCATAGATGAAACATCAAATTTCTGTATTTAAAAAATTATTAGAAAAAAAATCAACAAAAGATTTTTCTTTACTTGTATTTATGGATATTTTTAATTATTTATTTTATCATTATAATGATGGGTGATGAGATCTTGCTTCTAACGCTAAGTTCAGATTTGTTTGGGACTCTCACGAGCCTGCCATCAATAATCTTCATAATTATTTGGATAATTGTTATAATCATTCATTTTATAATTTCTGGAAGTATGAGTTTAAACGGGAAAGAAATCTTTGCAGGAACTTTATTAATTATAGGTCTTGCTTGGCAGTTATACGGTTATCTTTTTTCCTTATTTACGAATTTACCATTTTATATCATAACGTGGATAATATGTTTTTTGGGAGTTACGGGTATCGCGACCAATGAGGACGTTGCTGTCGTTCCGGCAATAATCATATCTATTTTCAACCTTCATTCCTTTGGATTCTCCTTGATTTCTTATTGGATCCCTCATTACATCGCTATTTCCGCTGTTCTTTGGGGTGTTTCTATAATAAATTTTGTAATCTTTATCATATTGTTAGCGGACGTGGATAAAATGAGCGTGAATATAGCTTTCTCAATTTATATTACGGGCCTGCTATTAATCCTATCAATTTTATTTCATAATCTATTTTATGAGAGTTTACTTAGCATTTTTATTTCCTATCAAATAACAAGCACTTTAATTTGTATTATCGGGTTTTATGTTAGCACGGAGATATTTATATTCTGGATGAAAAAAAATGAAACAAAATTCGTAAATGACAGAGAGATCTTTAGTAATATTGCCATATTTTTATCGTTTGGTTTTCAAATCTTTGGATATGTGTCTTTATTGTTCTTTCAATCGTTGTTTTTTATCGCGGTATGGTCCTTAATATTCATCTCGAATTTAATTGGTATTAGTTTACATTCACGCTCCAAGATCACTATTCTTTTTACTTGTAATTCTTTTCTCATTTCTTTAATGATATTCAACACGTTCCCCATCAACGCCATGATCTTAGTTATTCTGCTTGTCTTAATTGATATATTTTCCATAATTAGCATCTTTGCTTTTAGATTTCTTACTAAAAAGGTGAAGGAACAAGAACAAGAACAATTACTTAAATTAGGAAAAGAGACAGAAGAGATAAAGGAAAAACAAAATCGAGAAAAAAAGATAGAGGAAAATGCAAAAAAAATATTACAATTCATAAGTAAAAATTCTCGAGAACCAACGAAAGTTGAGATATTTGCGGATTTAAATATCAATATAGATGAAATTGATGAAGTTAGAGATTGGATCAATAAACCGGTTAAGCTCGATCCCGACTTAAACTTGGATGAGGTTCAATCACAAAAGATCACCGCATTAAATGATATCGTGAAGGAATGTATGGTCAAAATTTCAAAAGGAAAGCCATTTTCGCTCGAAACTTTAGTGTCAGATTGTTCTCAATCCATCGAACAAGCGAAATATATTATGTTATATGTCAATAAACTTTTGGAACATCAATTAACTCCTGCCTCAATTAGTGAGTTGGAGAAATTCGATCCGCTTGCTGGTCAATTGCTTGGAAAAATTCGGGAAAAAGAAAATCTTGACATTATCGAATGCGCGAAGGAATTTAATGTCAGTATATACGAAATTAAACGTGCCGCTCAATTTTTAGACGAACTTAAAAAAGTAAAATTGAATTGGGAAACTGACGTGAGAGATAAGGAAGAAATTGAAAGGTTAAGCCGGGAGATCGTCAGATCTATTAAAGAAAAACCATCTCTAACTTATCATGATTTTGCCGTAAAATATGGTCCCTATACCGCTAAAAAAGCTTTTCTATACTTGGAAAAATACGTTCCTGAAATATTGCGCCCTGAATTTATGTTAAAAGAGGGTATACAAGTTCTTGCTCCTAAATTAAGTTCGACAACCGTTCAACTCGCATATCCCGAAGATTTTTCAAATCAATTATCTATTAAGGGTATAAATATTTTAAGGGGTGGTGAAATAATGGGGGGAAAATCTGTTTTTAAGATAAAAATTGATAACAAAACTAATTATATCATTAATGATGTTGTTTTTCAATTGGTATCCTATCCCTCGGATTGTTTACAATTGGTAGGCAGCGAAACAAGGAAAATCACCAAGATAAGCATTGATGGATTTGTCAGTCCCAGTTTTGAATTTCAACCAACGAAGGATTGCGTGAAAGGAAAAATTCACGCAAGTTTATCCTATCTGGACCACCAAGATCAATTGCACGTGTCTAAAATTGAACCTCACGAAATTCTTATGGTGTGTGGGCTCCTTACTCCTAAAAAAATAGATGGAAATACATTTATGAAGATTACAGAAAAGATATTAGACTTTGAAAAAGCGGGTGAAGACGTCACCATTCCATTTAACGCCAAATTGTTATTCCAGAAATTAAAAGTCCTTCTACCTGATCATAATTTCGAATTTGTGATTCACCCCGAAGAAAAAATAATAGGATCCACGTTTATAGGAGAATTTAAAGGATTTGCTGAAGGGAAATTCTCAAAAAAAGAAGTCGGAATTAAAATAACCGTAACTGGTAATGTTGATCAACAATCTAGCATAGCAAAAATTGAAAGTTTCTGTCAAGATGCAGGTATGCTTTCCCCACTAATTTATGAACTTGGCAATTCAATGAAAGAAAAGATCGAAGATTCGAATGAGTGCGTGATGGTGCTTGAACTCGCGAAAGATAAAGGGTGGATCAACGTAGAAGAGCTTGTTCGGAAGAAAAAATGGGATTTAAAGCGCGCCAAAAAAGTTCTATCCAACCTTGAAAAAGAAAAAATTGCTAAAAAAATCGAATCCCCGTCTGAAGGAACCAAATGGTATTTTCCAGGTCTTATAGTTTAAATTATGCTTTTCAAAAAACAGAACTTTCTATCCCTTGGATGAAGCACGATCTGGAACTTTCTTAATCTAACCATTTCTTGATTATAATCGTAGGCAAGGGGATCTTCGAGATCATCATGCTCATAAAAATAGTGGCGTTCTAACAGAAATTCTCTAAAATTCCACAAGAATGGGAAGAACGATGAAACTAGATCGAAAACAAATTTTTCGATAGCTGGTAACGTTATCCTTTTCAACTTGAGCCTGATATCGTAGAACC
>JAEOUI010000567.1 GCA_016839425.1 Promethearchaeota archaeon | reverse complement strand
AATATGGAATTATCATACAGATGCTAATACTGAACATGACTCATTAACTTTTGTTTTTGAAAATAAATTAATCAAATTGAAGCATCTACCGCTTATAAAAGACGGATGGAGGTACGACACGCGCAAAAAAATCCAAGGTGAAATCGCCGTACAAGGAAATGATCGTTTCAATGCCTCTCCACCTAAGATTTTTCATCTTAAAGTAGAAAAGGGAGGAAGTGAACTAATCCCTGAAAACGTGAAAATAGATCTGAATTTACCCAATATTCCCTCTGAGCTTGCTTATGGGCTTTGGTCAGTTTGCGTGGGTTATAGATCGATTGTTAGACATCCAACGTTTATTGATAATGCATATACTCATCTTCCAGATTTCAATAGACGTGAAACTATCGAAATCTTGGGATATGGCATACTATATACTCTCATTACCGAAATGAGAAATAATTATTGTGATGGAAAGATTCGTCTTAATGGGGATGACTTATCTTTAAAATTTGGAGCAGATGAACTGACTAATGGTGTTAACTTTTTGATCAAGATAACTGAAAATTGTACTGTTGGAGAGGTAACAATCTTTGAGATCATTAAAAAACTGAAGAAGAAAAAGGTTGAAAACAATGATTTTACGAGGTATTTCCAAGAGATAAAGAGAGAAATTGAAAAAAGATTAGATATCATCGGGTATTGGGATTACATTCCAATTCCAAGATTGAAATAATTATCTCATTAATTCAGCCAAGAAACCTGAAACAAGTGCTATTCCCCCAGAAAAGAATCCTAATATGATTCCTATTCCTACTTGGAAATAATCCCAAAATTCAAATCCCAACCAATTAAAAGAAATGTTCACGGCGCTCATCCCTCCCATCCAGATTATTTCTGATGCAATTAATAATAATCCAAAAATAATCCAACTTCTTCCGCGCAGAGCGAAAGATCCTTTAGCCTTAAACGCCGTTATCATTATAATTATTAATCCAACAATCTTTATGATCATTGATAGAATCGTTATTGCAATTAAAACTGTATAGCTGGAACCTGTTAGATTCGAGTCAAGAAATCCAGAAGATGTATAGGTACCAATACTGTAAAAAGATCCATATCTCCAGAGATATAACTCAGTTCCAGATGCTTGCAAGTAAACGGCGGGCGTGAATAATCCAATAATGCCGATAATGGCACTAATTATCCCTAATATCCACATGTAGTTATCTAAAAAATCTTTATTGTTAATCGACATTTTTTTTCATTTTAAACTACTTTTATTTACACTATTAATTCTTAATCTGATTTTTAAACTTTTAGAGAAAAGAAATACTTTAGAAAATGAACTTGGAAAATTAGATCTGAATTATTAGATGAGTTCTGAATGATTATGGTTTGAATTGAATAAAAAGAATTGAAAATTTGTAGTTAATCTACTTGTTTTTAAAAGCGTTATGCTTGACTAATAATTTTTAACTATTAGCTGGAAATGACAATATTATCTTCTGAAAAACCTTGATCAAGCAAGAATTTTTTCAATTTTAAACGGTGATCTCCTTGAACTTCAATACTATTTTTATTGCTTGTACCGCCAGATGCACATTTCTTTTTGGCTTTTGTAGCTAGCTCATCCAAATCCACATCAATCTTACCTTCGAACCTGACAACAGTAACTATTTTCCCCCATCTTCGTTTTTCATTGAAGATCTTTATTTTCTGTGATTCTGCATCAATATTCTCACAAATACACAACTCTTTAGGAAAACTACAAATCGGACATATATCTTTATCGTTAATCGGTTAATTTCACTTCTTTATTGTTATTTTTACTCTTAAATATATAGAGTCTGTTTTTATTTGATAGTATTATTATTTCCGACACAATATAAAAAATTTTCACAATTGGAACATTATATCAATAAGAAAAGAACTAAATAAAATTTTTATTTGGAAAGAAAATTAGTTCTCGCTCATTTTAGTGAATTTTATTTCAATAAATCGGTTAATTCTTTCACTTTTTTGATTTCACTGAAAAATAAATCATCCTTAATTGATTCTTTGACTCTTTTTTTACTGATCTTCAACGCCTTCTTTAAGAAATCAGTAGCCTCCTCTTTATTCCTAATTTTTAAGGCCATTATGGTTAATCGGAGAAGATTATCAACATCCTTCGGTTCTAGCTTCATGACCCTTAAGTAAGCATCCTTTGCTTTAGAAAAATCGCTCTTATGCTCATAAGCTGAGGCTAAATTATGCCAGATTAAGGAGATGCTATCATCAATGTCCAAGGCTTTCTTGTATGACTTGATCTCTCCGTCAATATCTCCCGATTGACCTAGTGCTAACCCTAAATTGTACCACGCTTTTTCATCACTTTCATCAAGCTCTACAGCCTTTTTAAACTTATTAATCGCTTCCTTGTATGCCTCAGTTTGAACTAGAACTACTCCAAGATTAATAAAGGCTTGTGCATCATTTGGTTCAAGCTTTAAGACTTTTTCATACGCCTTTATAGCCCCTTGGAAATCCTCAAGCCTTGCAAGCCCCACTCCAAGATCAAACCAAAGATCTGTATCTTGAGAATTAAGTTCCAAGGCTTCTTGATACGCATTCAGTGCTTTCTCTAGCTCTTCTCTCTCTTCGTAAACCATTCCTAAATTTAACCAGATTTCAGCATTAGTTTGATCAAGTTCAAGTGCCTTTTCATAGGCCTTTATTTCTTCATCAAACTCTCCATTTTGTCCATGTAACATCCCTACATTAATCCAAGCAAAAACATCTTTTGGATTTAACTTTAACCCCTCTTTAAAGGCATTGATGGCTCCAATAAAATCTCCCTTTTCCCCCAGATTTAATCCCAGGTTGAACCATTCTTCGGGTTCTTGGAAGTCTTTCGTGTCTATCTTAATATCATTATTTTTCATTGTTCTGGTCTTTAACAAACAAAATTCAGTTCAAATTTAAGTTAATCTGTGATGTTATAGATTATATAACATTATAATTTATTATTAAATCTAGCTAAAATTAAAACTTTTTACTTCCTATCTGCGGTTTAACCAAAAATTAGTTGCCCTTTTATTTACTCATTAGTCAAATAATATTTTTTAACAGATTCAACTTACAAAAATCAAGCAAAAATTAAACTTCTACTATTAAAAGCAAAATAATCCACAACTGGGAATTCTACCAAATTATTTCGCTATTGATTAGGCTTTTTGTAGATTAATGGTAATGTAAAACCAATAGAAAAAACCACTTATTTATAATTTATAAAGTCAAATTTTTTTTAAATAACTTTGTTCTTATGTTTTAAGGTTAATTCAAAATAACATGTAAGAAAATGAAGAGTAGAATTGCTTTTATATGCCCACCGCTTCAAGGACATATTAATCCAATGATCTCCATCGCAAAAGGTCTAAAAGACAATGGATATAATATTGTTTTTATCGGTTTGTTAGAAATAGCTAATAATATCAAGATTTTTGATTTTATCCCAATTGGTGGTAAAACCTTTTCTATTGGTGATATTAGAAATATTACAAAAAGGATGTCAAAACTAAAAGGCATGCGAATGGGTAGGGTTTGGCAAAAACAATTTACTAATAAATGGTCAAACGTGGTATGCGAAGAATTACCTGAAGTGATAAAACGTGAAGAAATTAGTTTTATCGTTTGCGATCAATTGGAACCCGCAGTTGCACTGGTCGCTGACTACTTAAAGATCCCTTTTATTACAGTTTGTAATGCAATGGCAATTGTAATGGATTTGACTTTGCCCCCTTTTTTTGTAAGTTGGGACTATGATGTGTCTGATAGGCGGTTGAAAATTAACAATGGATTTTATATGGTAGCGGATATTCTTTTAAAACATGACACGAGAGTTCTAGAGGATTGGCGAAAGAAGTGGAATATGCCCGAGAGAATCGGGATGGAACGCTATTTTGCAGTATCAAAAATAGCGACGCTCTCACAGCAAACTGAATCTTTGGAATTTCCTTTAACCAAAGTGAATAAGAATTGGCATTATTGTGGTCCCTTTAGAGATAACACGCTTTTACCTTACATCTTACCTGAATTATCTTTGTATGGAAAAAAAACTGTGTATATCTCTTTAGGTTCTTTACAAGGTTCGAGGTTCAAATTAATAAAAAAATGTGTCACTGCTTGTAAAAATCTAAATTTAAGAGCAGTGGTGGTTCATGCTGGTTTGCTTAATGACGATAAAGTCAGTAAACTTAAGAAATGTGCTGAAGTCTTCGACTACTTAAAACAGCCAGATATCTTTGAATATTGTGATTTTTTAATTTCACATTGTGGATTAAATACCGCATTAGATGCATTGACTTATGGAAGACCAATAGTAGCCATCCCTATTGGGATTGAACAAGGAGCGATCGCAACAAAACTTAAAAGAGTGGGATGTGCTGTCGTGGTTAAAAGGCTAAAACAAAAAAAGATACGGAAAGGATTATCTAAGATTCTAAAAAATACTGAGTTTAAAGAGAATTGTGAAAAAATTAGACAAGAAATTTTATCTGCTGGGGGTCTCGATAAAGCGGTGAGAGTCATTGCTACACATTTTGAAAAGCATAATAATAGCGAATTATATATAGAAAAGAAAGCTAAACTCGTTGTTCCGCCAGAATATTAAGATAATTTATGATTTTAGAGGGATCATTTATAATTCTAACTTGCTTTTCGCCCAAATTTGAACTTTTTTTTTAATAGCTTCTGTATCCTTTTTTAATGGTTCGACATAATTCATTTGTCCAACAATTTTAGCGTCTTCCATCAACGCCTTAAATTTTTT
>JAEOUI010000566.1 GCA_016839425.1 Promethearchaeota archaeon | reverse complement strand
TATCTGATAATCCCGGAGAAATCTCATTTAGCGATTTTATTAGCTTAATTACTGTTTTCGGAATTTTCATAGCTTGGATGATTTGTAGAAAACTTCTTTTATCCAAAAGATCTAATAGTTCATTCAAGTACGTTAAAATAATGGGTAAAAATAGGGTTTATATAAAGTTTAAGGGGAAGGGTTTTTGGATTAATTATCAAAAATGGATTGATAAACAAAGTCCTATTCACGTTATTGGGTATTTGTAAAAAGTAAATTTAATATTGATAATCATAAAAATTAACTCCTTAATCTTAAAAATAATCTACCGTATTGTTAAACTTTTTAAACAAATAGCAAGTTAATTTTATTATTAGCAAATAATTTTTTATACAAATCAATATTAAAATTCTACATAATAATTTTAAAAGGTGTTAAAAATTAGAGAAGAAACCGATTACGCAGAAGCAATCGAGGCTTACAAGGATGACTCTCTCGTGATTTTGGAGCCATGGGGCCGCAGTATCGATCACTTACGATTGACAATTATTGGCAAAGAAGGTACTCCTTATGCCAAAGGTAAGTACGTGTTTGAAATTAAGTTTCCTGAGAATTACCCCTTCCAACCTCCATACGCTTACGCTGTAACTTTAATGTGGCATCCAAACATAGACAGTTCCATACCTCCAGGCAAACTTAACATCTGCTTGGATTTAATCAATCCCGATTTGGTTGGAAAAGTTGATGCCAGTACGGGGGCCAGCGGTTGGACGCCATCCAAAACATTGACAAATATTATAGAAGCCTTGAAAGGGATGATGCATGTTGAGCCCCCTTTCTTCAATCCAGGAGATCCTCTGAATCACGAAGCTGGGGAGCAATATTTTAGAGCCCAGAAGAAATTTGAGGACAAAGCCCGTAAATGGGCCCAGAAATACGCCATGGATTAATTTAAAAACTTTTTTTATTCTTATTCTTTTTCTACAATTTGTTATCCTTATTTTGAGCTATTACCTAAAACCTTATTTTTGATAACTTTTTTAACATTATAGAGATTATGTAGAAAAGAGGATTAATAATGACAAAACTTTCATTTAAGGGGAAACGACTTATAATCTTTGATTTAGATGGCACAATAATAAAACTTAATGTAGATTGGCGTTCATTGAAAGAGAGACTAAATAAACGATATTCAAAATTATATTCTGATGAGGATTGTGGTTTTAGCAGCATTTCGAGATGTTTAAACGAAATCGTAAAGAGAGAAGATAATGAAGAGTTATTGAATTTTTTTGATATCATCCGTGAAAGAGAATTGGAAGGTATAGAAGGTAGTAAAATAATTGATGAAGCTGTTTATTTCATCAAAAATATTGAAAAATTTGAGCTTAATCCTGATGTAAACATAGCAATCATGTCTTTAAATACCCATTCAACGGTTGAGAACGCATTAAAATATGCGGGGGTCTTGGAACATGTTGATTATATCATAGGGAGAGAAGACGTCCGTAAATGGAAGCCTAATCCAGAGGGTCTTTTAAAAATCCAACAGAAATTCAATGTTGAAAAAGGAGAAATCATATATTTAGGAGATATGAACAAGGACTTAGAAACGGGAAAAAGAGCAGGTGTGGACTCCTTCTTAATTGATGAATTAATCGATTTAGTCAATAAAAAACGAGAGGGTGCTTGAATTATGGTAATGCGTTTTTCAGAATGGTGTCGATTAATGTTCCCTAAATTTATTCGTTATTATAATCGATTTGAAGTTGGAGGAATTGACAATTTACCAAAAACAGGGAGTGCGATCATCGCCCCCAACCATTCAGGGGCTTTTGATTTGGATAATTTTTGTCTGATGAGTGCATTGGAGCATTTTAAAACTAACAATCCCGCAAGAAAGCGGATATGGTTGTGCTATTGGGATAAGTGGTCAATAGGAGCAAATCCTTGGGCTAAAATAGTTCAGAAATTTTCACCGATTCCAATTAGTTTAACAGGGGAAGGAATTCCTTGGAAACTGGTAGATAAAATTGTTGAGCGAGGAGAACTAATTGCAATTATGCCAGAAGGTCATTCTGCTGCTCTTTACGAGGGTTATAGGTTATGGAAATTTTATCCGGGAGTGATCAAGCTCCATTTAAGATATAAAATTCCAATAATTCCCACAGCAAGCATTGGATGTGTTA
>JAEOUI010000280.1 GCA_016839425.1 Promethearchaeota archaeon | reverse complement strand
TTGAACAAGCTATTGAGAACGATAAGAGAGGGGATGGAAAAATATTATGCTTGGTTGTAGTTACCATAAACGACGGTCTAATACACGAAAAAGTCATTATGCTCGAATATTTGCGAAAGAAAGTCAAGAAGAAAGGAATGAGCGTTAAGATATACAATGTAAACAACTTTTTAAGCGATTTCGAAACAGATGTAGCATTTTTAATAGCGGATTACAATCAATTATCCACTAGACTTTCCTTCTTTGATAATTGGGTTGTTTTTATGGAAACATCTAAGATTTCTGTATTGATTGGCGATGGAATCGCTCGTAGACTCCACAACGACACTTTTTCCAACTTAATCATAGAAAATTTTAGGAAAATTAATTCAATCGTGATAAATCCTGTCTTTCGAATAACTGATGACAAGTCGCTAACTTACCTTGCTAGTCATTTTGCACGAGACGAATTGAAAAAATACGATCTCAAATACCTCCATTTTACGAAGGCTTACACCGAAGAAGAACTAATAGATAAGCTTAAGTATCTTCTAAAAAAATATAATAAACCCTTTATTATAAAACCTAATGGTGGATCTGGAGGGGCTGGAGTCGTCCCCATAGGACCCGAGCAAGATTCTAATGATTTAAAAGAACTCATAGAAAAAAGCAAGTCAGATTTCTTTGCAAAATTCATGAGAAATAGGAATCCATATCCATATACCATACAAGAAATGGCGGAATTCTCGCTTATTTGTCCCCCTTGGAAGAAAGATGGAAAAGAAAGGCATACTTTTGATGTGAGAATATACATATCTCAAGATAAAGACGGTATAATAACACCTATAGGTGGTCTGGCGAGAATAGCTCGTAAGACATATCACGGTACTCTCGACAAGGAAGAATTCGTAGTAAATCTCTCGGGATTCGATGGAGAGATCGAAGTATTCCGCGGTAAGGGGCTTTCTGAAAAGAATGCTAGGATCCTTAACTTGAACAAAGACGATCTCGTCAAGATTTTTTCCATCGGATGCGTTCTATTCGCAAGCATGGCAAATAATTACAAAAAAATAATATCTTTTAACGATTGGGATGCACTGATTGGTCAAGATGAATGTTAGTACTCTAGAAAAACTCATAAATGCTTCGAACCGAAAAGAATTATTTAACGAGATTTTCGATAAATTAAAAGAATTGAACGGTACAAGCAGATTTACAACCGAGTTTCACGAAACATCAGAAGGTACGATACCAGTCATATTTTTTAACAAGCAAAGCGATTTTGATGAGACTCAATCTCTTAAACTCTTTATTGGCGCCCAACATAATGAATACAACGGATTGTTTGGGATTCTCAGGGTCTTGGAATTACTAAAAAAACAAGAAATCGCACATCATCCAGTCATTAAAGGTAAGCAAGTTCTTGCTTTTTTTCCGATCATGAATCCCTATGGATTTCTCAATCCACGAAAAGATAATAAATCTGGTTATTACTTGAAAAACGGTTCAAATTTGAATAGGTTTTGGCGAAGAGCGTTCGTGCCAGATTATCTTGGAAACGAGACCGATCTTGTCGAACATCCAGTTCCCGAGCACGCCATTCTTGTAAGAAATATAATCAAGCCTTATTGGGAAGAAGAGAAAATTAATATTTACATAATAGACTTTCACGAGACCTCGCTCTTGGAAAGGTTTCCAAAAGAATTAAGTATGAATTTGAGCGTGCATTATAAATTTGATCACTGGTTAAAAGAATCGATCGTGGAAAATGTGATGAAATTGTACGAGATCAAGAGTTTTCGAGAGCCATTATTTTTCAAGTGCAATAATTCGGCAGACCACAACCACTTGAACTTATCCTTTAAACAAGTGGAAAAAGTCCGCGAGAAGCTATTCGAATTCCTGTCTGAAAATCGAGGAAGGTTACCCTATTATTTCGTACATAGCAAGAAAAGCAAGGAACAGTGCGTCCACTTAAGTGAAATATTATGTGAGAAATTAAAACCCATACTGTGGAAAACAGCAATTCCAATTCACGATCACGACTTTCACGATCATGGCTGCTTGGTACGGATGAACGATGTTGCAAAACGAAAAAACCTATTTTGCATTGAATTGGAAAACCAAAAACAATTTTTCGACTTATTTGAAGAAGTAGAAAAGTCCAAGGCAGATTCAGAATATTTTGAAAACAAATTGGAAACCGTTAATAAGACAATCAAATTAATAGAAAATACAATACTAGAAACTATTAAATTATCGTGAAAGACGGTCCAAGCGTTTTCACGCGTTCAAAAACTGAAGCGTGGCCCCAACTAAAGAAAGTTCGCTTTTTTTCAGCGAATGACCTCCTTTATTAAACACAACTACTTGATCTCTGGAAAGCCCAAGTACTTGCATGTTTTCCTGTAGATTCTTAAATTTGATAACTTTATCGTTCTTGGCGTGGATTAATAACACTTTTTTTTTAAGTGCGAACCATTCTTGTTCAGAAAGGCAGTTTTTTACAGATTGGAATATGAGGTAGGGCGATAATTTCTCGTTTTTTTCGTGGCTAGGGTGGATGCTCACGCCCTTTAGTAAATACCTTAACACGACTACGGGATTATACTTGGCAGAATTTTTTTTAAAATCAGAAAATGAAGCAATAGCAACGATCTTATCGACATCATTTCTAGGAAAACCTCCACAGAGTGCGGCCATTGTCCCAATACTCACGCCAATCGCATAAATTTTCATTCGACTTAAATCCTTGTTTTGTTTGATCCATTCCACGATCTTTTCAAAGTCGGAGATTCGCTCGATAAATTGACCCCTCCTTCCCGTTTTTCTTGATTTACCAGAACCCCTGGCGTCGTAGGTTAAGATCGTGTATCCTTGGAGCGCAAGTGGAAGAAAATAATATTGAAGCGTTTCTTTCGTATCAGAAAAACCGTGACAAACGATTATAACCGCATTTTTTGGTCTAATATGACTTTGATTCTTAGGATTCACGATATTAGCAATCAAAAATTTCCCAGACTCGATTTCAATGCGTTGCTCGTTAATTTCAAGATATCGAGATTTTAATCGCTTCCACCGGTCAAACCACATGTCTCGAAATGTCCAATAGATTTCGAAGGGAGTGTAAATGATTAAAAATGTCGTGGTCGACAAAGACATGCAGGTTTCGAATGTGTTGCCCCAACTGGCGTTCACATCCCAAATATAGGCAGAAACGATGAAGGCCACGGTTGCTATTGCTATTCTTTTCGGCAATTTTTTTTTGAAATTTTCAAGCATGGTAAACTAAATATAGATAATGTTTTGATGACCTGGAATGATACAATAAGAAAGGGGGGATTGAATTAAAACCTAAGGGATTTATTAACTTTTAAAAATATTGGAATAGATTATATCAACTACCTTAAAAATTGAAATATCGAAAATGTTGATTTTTTTCCCTTGTGTTCAATCCAACCTGTTATTCTTGGTTTTTGGTCATTAATTTTTTGATTTGGGGGGCATTTTTCATTTCGGTATTTATAAATAAAATATCTTGTTTTATATAATTTTTAAGTCTTTTAACGGCATTTTATTCTTGATCTATTGTTAAATTCAAGAAAACAACAATGTAAAAAAGATAATAAGGAAGAGCGGTAATTAATAATTAAAGTGAATATTAAGATTTATTAGACGATTTGTATTGCATAAGAAACTGAAATGATATGAAAAAAGTAAAGACCTCCATAAAACCAATAAATCGAAAAGTGAGATATCGTGGTTTAATTCTATTATTCATATGTTGTATATTAATTGTTCTTGTTTTTCCATTAAATTTAAAAATTCAAATCAAGGAACATTTTGAATTAAAATATGAGATTAATGCCCCTACATTAAATTTAGCCGAGAGCAAGGCGTGGACCGATGAGGGAATTGCTATCTGTACTGATATCAACTCTCAATACGACCCTTTGTATTTTGATGGACCTAAAATCGTAAGTGATGGGTTTGGAGGGGCAATGATTGCGTGGTATGACAATAGGAGTGGTAATTACGATATTTATGCTCAAAAAATTAACTTTCGAGGGGAAGTCCAATTGACGATTGGTGGTGTTCCGATCAGCACTGCACCTAACGATCAATTATATCTCAGAATGATAAGCGACGAGTTTGGAGGAGCAATAATTGTATGGGAAGACGAGAGAGACGGTACTAAAGACATTTACGCTCAAAAAATTAATGACAAAGGTATTGTAAATTGGACGGTTAATGGAATCGTAATAACTAATGCCATTGGCGATCAAACGAATTCCCAGCTCGTTAGCGACGGTTTAGGAGGTGCTATAATTACCTGGGAAGACGAAAGAGGCGGTTCTAAGGACATTTTCGCTCAAAGGATCGATTTTGAAGGCCAAACCTTATGGAACACAAACGGAACGGTAATTTGTAATGCCACGGGATATCAGGACATGCCGAAATTAGCTAACGACGGTTATAATGGCGCAGTTATTACATGGGAAGATAATAGAAACTCAAATGAAGATATATATATCCAACATGTGAATTCCCTGGGACAAACATCTTGGTTAAAAAACGGAACGGCATTATGTAATCTTACAAGTAATCAATATATACCTCAACCTGTTAGAGTTGGATATGATAATTTTATCGTTGCGTGGGGAGACTATAGAAATGACAATTACGATATTTATGCTCAAAGAATCGATATTAACGGAGAAACACAATGGATACCTAATGGTTCTGCAATTTGCAACGAATTAGAGAGACAATGGGACATCGATGCTGTTGAAATCGATTCAGAAGGTATTGTAATAACATGGAGAGATGAAAGAAACGGAATTGATTTTGATATATACGCACAAAAAATAAATTTAGAGGGACAACACCTATGGACAACAAATGGCACGGTGGTTTGTAATAAGATCGGAGATCAAAGACGACCTCAAATAACAACTGACGGTTCAGGGAAGATCATAATAACTTGGCAGGACAATAGAGGAGGCAATACGGATATATACGCCCAGATATTAAATAACGCTGGAGAACCACAATGGAATGCCAATGGAACAATAATTTGTAACTCCACGGGAAATCAGGACTGGCCCCAGCTAGTCGGAGATGGAGCTCGCGGCGCCATTATCACTTGGGCGGATTTAAGGAACGGAAATGGCGATATTTACGCCCAAAGAATGAAACCCAACAACGCACCTTCATTAATTCCCTTAACAAATATGACGACGAAAATTACGGGGACGGAAACCATAGGATGGACTTTAAGCGATGATACGGGTGTAGGAGAGTATCGCGTGCTTGTTAACGATTCTTCAGGAAACGCTTACATTTGGATCGATTGGAGCCCTTGGATAAACGACACGACCCTGAATGTACTCATAAACCGCTCCTTTACAGGCACATTTACATACACCATCGAATATCACGATAATTATCATGTGTATGGAACTCCCGATACCATTTATATCAAGATATTTCAAGCATCTAATGAGAGCCATATTGATATCTTAATCGTCCTGCTCATCTTAGTGATTTTTGCGTCTTTATTCTTCTTTGGAGCATTGTTCGTTGTAAAAAAACGAAAGGCTCAATCAATAATTGAAACGCCAGGAAGTATCATAACCAGGCTTGATAGAACGCACCTTAAGGCAACGAATTCATTGAAAAATAAGGTAATATTAAAAAATTCAGATATTACTCTTGATATCGAAAAAAAATTAGCGGATTCCATTCCATCTGCTTCAAACAAGGCATTGGAAACCATAGAAAGCGAGATGCAAATCGAAAAGCCACAATTCACCTGCGTGGTTCATCGGGGCCTCATTCAAGGAAGTATGTATGCATGTCCTCATTGTCAGACGGTATACTGTCAAAAATGCCTGAGATCGTTAAAATCAAAAGGAGAAAAGTGTTGGACCTGTAAAAATGAGTTTGATATTGATTCGATGGACTAATATTATAATTCTTCAGAATTCTTAATTGAGAATTCAAAAAAGAATAGAGAGTGAAGTGGGCCATATAAAATGACATAGAGTTCTTATCTTTCAGCAGGGCAAGTTGATATTTTTGCTCAAAGAATTGTGTTCGAAGAAGAATACACCACAACTCCACATCCAGATTCAGGAATCCCAGGATACGATTTGATCGTTATGGGAATGATGACCACGACTGTGGGTGCTCTATTAGTATTAATTAAATACAAGCGCAAAAAGATTAGATTCTTAAAATAATGTATTTGTTATTTTTTTCTTTTGTATTCAATATTATACTATTTCGTTGAAGATATGGATGTCGAAATATGAATGAAACTCAATAAATGTAAAATCAGGTTAAAATTAATTATTTTTGAGCAAATAATTGGGTTTATAAAAAATAGAAAAATCTAAATTTCAAGCACCATTTTTTCACCCAAAATACCGGTGAACGCGGTAGTTTACCGCTTATTTATAAACGCACGAAGGTGAGTTGATTCAATGGCAAAGAAAAAGAAAGTCATGCCTGAGCCCGAGGACGACGAGGTGCCCGAGGGGGTACTCGACGAGGATGGCGACGAGATCTTGGATTTGGATGCGGAGAAGGACGATGATCTTTACGACGATGTCGAATACGACCTGAACCAGATTCAGGACGAGATGTTAGCCGACGAAGATGAGGACGAAGAATTTGGTCCTGAAATTGATGATGTCATAAAGATGCTCAGAGCAGTCAAGTGTGCGCCTTGTCCCGGCAGCAAATCCAAGGTAGAGTGTCAAATCCGACACGATTACGGTTGTCCGCCCGACAAAGCAGAAAAGTTCGTCCCGAAGACCGAGGCCGAAAGAAGAAGAAAAGTCAAATAACCCTTTATCGCCGCGACGCGCAAAAAAGAAGCGATAATCTCCTTTTATTTTATCTTTTTTTGAACTCACGAGAACATCAGCCTGTTTTCGCCAATCGCTCGATTTCCCGCAACTCCATCGCTCTCCATCGCTTACGAGCTAGGTACGATAAATTCCCGAATGATTTATAAGCACGATGCTATACAAAATTGCATGTTCCAAATTCCAAAACCTGGAAAAAAGAGAATTTTAAGAAACTAACTTATTATACAGCAATAACCTTGAAAAACTCGATAAGATCTAAGAGTTTTATCCTTTAATAATGATAATGTAATAATTAATGATAACATAGAGCAGTTCAAACTATTAAAATATAATTCTATCAATAAAAAAAAGTTTTATAGACAATATTAAAATTAGATCTAAGATCATTATATTTTTTATATACTCATATAGATAATTAGATGAAATTTTTCCTTAATTAATAGAATATCTAAATATTAAGCCATAGGGATGACTTTAGTATTCTATTAAGTTCTGAATCATCCTTGTAATGCCTATATCAAAAAAATTGGTAAACGCATTAAGATAATACTTGATAATGTTCCTAAATTGTAATTCTGGCGCAAGTTGCTTGTTATGTTCAATCGAATCAAGTTCTTGGTGTAATTCAGATAGAACTACTTGAAACTTCGAGACAGTTTCTTCGTTAATATTATCAAAGTTCTTGATGAGATTTATCAAGAGGTTTGGAATCTTGATTAACAACGACGAATACTTGTTCACGGTTTCAGAGGGTAATTTGAGGAAGCGAAAAGACTCGTTGATGAAATCGCGGATATAGAGTAAAACAACACGGTTTCCCAAGAATCGAATGATGGGAAGGTTCCGATATCCTTTAGAAAGATGATATCCTGAAAGACCCGTAATCAATATTCTCGTTCCCAAGGAATACTTGCGGTCTATTTCAGCGAGGATGAGGTCGTAATTCGCGATTTCAATTTTTGCTCCTTTTTTTTTTGATCCTTCGATTATGGACTCGATTATTGTTTTAAATACCATTGCAAGATCATTTAAGACATCTAATAAATCAGTTTTTGATGTATCTAAGAGGAATTGCACATAAAACTCGCTTTTTTCAATGATATCCTTGAAATCAATGGCGATAATTTCTTGTCTTAATTTTATGAGCAACTCGTATAATTTTTGCTTGATCTTCTGATTATACTTCACATAAATCTCATCTATATTAAGTTTAAACGCAGAGATAATAGCTTGGTTTAATAATTCCAATGACCATTCCTTACCCGATTTGACGGGGTCTATTCTTAAAACACGCTTTTGATCTTCCTCACGGGTCGCAATAATCAATGTTCTATCATTGATAGGATACATAGTAACTTCGGATTTTTCTTTTAATTCCGCCACTTCTGCCCATTCTTGAGGAAAAGTCACGGCCTTGGAGTTTCCAAGCTTTATGATGTTTCGAACATACTTATCCTTAAAACCGCTCATCTGAGTCACTTAGCTTAAAATAATTATTAAATAAAAGTTATATTTCTATATATGATCAGAATATAGTTATATTTAATAATTTTTTGCTAACGATCCCATTTCGGTTTCCAATTTTTTGTTATACAAGCGATCGTGTACTGCCCTAATTTGGGCAATAAAATCAAGTAATTCGGGGGCTTCAAGCGTTTTAAAGCAGTCAAAATCGAATCTAAGAACAAAAAAATTGAATCTTATATCAGGAAGCGTATTTCCAGAAATCAAAACTTGCTTTAATTCGTTAAAACCATCGTAAAAATCTTTCTGAAAATAAAGCAAATAAACCAAGCAATCAGCTAATCTCTTGAAAAATTTCAAGAACTTGTCTATATCTAACTTGATAGCATCGAAGTAGGATGGGATCGCTAAGACAGTTTCTAAATCGCATCTTAATTGCGAAAGAAATTGAATTATTTTCCCCAAACGAGAAAGGGAGAGAGGTAATTCTTGGGGTAATGGCAAATTCTTAATGAAACTGCCGTTATACCGCATATAACCCCCCGACATGTGTAAAGAACCATATAAAGATGTGAATATTTCGTTCATTAGGGTAGAATTTAGGATTGTTAATAAACAAAACAACTGATCGGTGTTTAAACTGGGGATTACCAAGAAATACAACCCAGTAACATTTGTAAAAATTCCTGGATCGTAAACAAAGGTTAATTCTTTTGCAATTTCTCTAAACACGAGTTTTTCTAGAGCGATTTCACGCCATATTTCTTTAAAATCTTTCTTAAATAAATAATAAGACACATTCAATTTTGTACCTGCGATTTGTATTTTCCTATCAAAAGCGATGTGATACTTTCCAACATTCCCAGTCCCCAGTAAAATCATATCCTTTGAAGAACTTTTCTTATCAGCGACATTGTAAAGATTTTTAGACCAATTTAAGAATCCAAAAGGCCTGTAGAACAACTTTAGATCGGGGTATATTTCGCTTAAAAGTTTAAATTTTGAAAATACCTTATCAATAACGGCATAGTTTCCAAAAAGGGGTATCACCCATTTTGGTAGTTTTTTAATTAAGTTTATGTTAATTAACTCCGAATTATCCCAATCGTCAAATGTAAATTGAGATATAGAATCGCAATTTCTTATTTTTACATTGTATTCTTGAGGAGGATATGTTTTTCTCAAAAAAAGTATAATTGGATATGCTGCTTTTCTTCCAAAAACACCTAAAGAGGATATATCAGCAATCTCTTCAATTTGAGCGTTTTTTATTATCAATTCCCGAATTTTTACTCCGTAATCCGCAGAAAGAAACTTATTTGGTAAAATATAGGCCACCAACCCTTCTTTTTTTATGACATTAAGAGCTTGTTCGATAAATAGGATGGAAATATCAAAAAGCCTGTATGCAGAACGGAATAATTTAGTCAATTGTTTCTTGTATTGGGAGTCTTTATTTTTTTTATTTTCAATAAAAGGAGGATTACCAAGAACAATGTCAAAAGTCTTATCGTATTTAAATTCAGTTAGGAAATCAGACTCATAAATGTTTAAGCGAATCCCAATTTTTTTTTGTATTCTCTCAACTGAGATTAAGTCTAAATCATTAATATTAAAGTCACTTAAAATTTTTGGTTCTTTAGATAAATACCAACAAATCAAGCGTAATCGAGCGATATTTGCCGCGTCCTTATCAATTTCTACACCAAAAATAGAACTTTCAAGAATATATTTTTTTAATTCCCTATCCGAGCGATTAGAATGAATTAATTTATAAATACTTAGTATTAAGTTCGCTGTCGCAATTAAAAACCTTCCTGAACCACAGGAGGGATCCAAAATCGACATATTTTCTAATACATTTGCCAAAAATTCTTTTAATTTTGCATCTTTCGTCAATTTTTCAATTGAATCAAAATCTAGGGAATCTTGATCTTTTTTAATGCTTGAATCCGAGTACGATTTTCTCAAGTAGGAAAATATCGCCTTATAAACAATCCTTTTGACAACCTTCATTGGAGTATATACCGTACCACTTGTTTGAGTTTCAACCTTATTATCACGACCTGCCTTGCCATTTTCAAATTCTTCGATCAACTCGGTAATCTTTTGTAATATCGAATCAGATGTATCAGTTATCATAGACGAATTTATTTAGTTTAGTAAAGAGGATATTTTAACATAAAGGATAT
>JAEOUI010000279.1 GCA_016839425.1 Promethearchaeota archaeon | reverse complement strand
CGAATAAAGTGTATGTAATCGTCAAGACTGAAGCGAACATCGCAATGATAGAGGCGTATTGCCCCGTGAAACTTTTTAAATGCGTAATAAACATGTAAAATTTAAAGGGCATTTTTTTAATTACTTCGAGCTCCTCTTCGTTAATTTTATTAAGTATTTCTGGATTCTCATAATAAATGCCCAATCGAATGTCGTATTTTCCTTCAAGTTCTCCATTGCTAATGAGAATTATAATGGCTTCTTGAATGTTTTTCTTTTTAATCTTTAGTTCTTCGTTTAAGAAACTCGTCGTAAGAAATCCGTTTGCTACTGCATTTATAGTTGTTTCAATATAAGACTTGATTATTAATCTTTCTAACTGTTTTACTTTCTCTCCCAAAATTTCTGAGAATTTTTGGAGAAATTGGCCGAAATCATCAATGAAGTACTTGTTTCTCGTTTCGAAATCCTTTGATTTCTTTGTTACTTTTTTAAGGTAGTTTTTTAGGTCTTTAGTTTTATCCTTAATTTCGTTCTCAATGCGTTTAACTCTCTTATCAATCTTCAGGTATGCTCTCTTGTAGAACTTAACTTCAACATCATCTTCAACGCTCCGTTCAAGATTACCGAGTAATTGACTTAATTGTATCTTATTTTCATTTAAATAATTGAGGAAGTCCTCTCTAAACGAATCGTTTTTAATGTTAAAAACTTGTTCCTTTAAAGTTTCCATCTTGTTATCGTATTCTCTTTGAAATTCGTTTTTAGTTAAAACATAGAATTCCCTGATTTCCGGACTTAGTTTTCCAACTTCATAATTTGTACTTAAGGACTCTTTCAATTCAAGCTCTATTTTGTCCATTACTTCTTTATGCTTTAATTCAAAACGCTTTACCTTGACTTGAAAGTCTTCATCAATCTTTTCTTTATCATCTATGATATTTTCAAAATTTTGCTTTAGATCGATGTTTAATTTATTAAATTCTTTAAAAATGAAATCCTTGATTTCAGCAAAAAATATTAAAGAATCCTTTATGTTTCTAAGTGCCTTGCTCTGATTTTCTAATGTCTCATTGAAATATTTCTTTGTTCTCTTATAATCCGATCTAGTCCTGTCAATTTCCAAATCTTCAATTTTTTTCATAAATTGTTCTTTCGAAAATTTTTCAAAATCTTTTAAATCTTGAATTCGATTTTTAAGTTCCAATGTGTTAACGCCTAAAGTCATATTTTTTATACTTGAATCGTATAATGCCAAAATTTTACCAATGGCTTCGCTATTGGGTTTTAATATCTTATTATCGATATGGTTCTTGAGGTCTTCGTTTTTGTAAAAATGATCCGTATGTAATAGCAAACATTTCTTATCTTCGTAGAGTTTAGCGCTTATTTGTGAGATCTCAATCATTTCCCGTATTCTGGTAAGTAAAACCTTACAATTAAGATTAAGTTCCTTTTTAAGTTCTGTAATATCGATATTATTAGTCTTTTTTTCCAGCGAGACTGCTTTTATTTTATTAGTTATGATGACATTAATTTTTTCGTTTTTTAAGTTCTCAATTTCGTTAATGAAATAATCCTTGAAGTTCTCCCATTGGATTATAGTAACATTAGACTTTTCTTGAAAATCGCTAACTTCTGCATTGCAATCGCTTAGTTTTGTTTTATATTGATGGTTAGATTCTTCCAGTTGCTTTAGTAACTTCTCAGTCCCCTTGGTAACATCCTTTACTCTCACATTTTTAAGTTGGCTTAAATAATTATTAAAAGAAACGATTTTATTTTTCAAGCTTGCCATTTCATGGTTGACGAAAACATCGAAATCCTCTGTTATTGCCCTTTTCCTTTCTTCTAAAGCTTTATTTTTGAGAAGTTGTACTTGTTGAGCCATTAATTCTAAAATATCTTCCTCTAAAATATCTAACTTTTCTGGTAAATACCTATAGAGCAAGTAAAGCTTTTGTTTTGATTTTATTTCTTTTTTAAACGACTTTTGCAATTCCTTAATCTTATTCATCTTTTCATTAAGTATTGCATCCGTATCCTTTTTGATGGCGTCTAAAATGATCTTTAACTCGTATTCGTTTTCTGAAATTTGTTGATTTATTTTATTTCCTATCTCAGAAAACTCAATGCGAATAGTATTACGAATTTCTTCGATTTCGATAATGCTTTTGTGAAAAAATTCGAATCCATCAGTATAATATGCAAAGACCTCGTCAAATTCTTGCTTGATGTTTATCCACTTGTCAATGATTTTTTTATGTTTTCGCTTTAACTTTCCTTCCCTGGTTTGAATCTGTTGGGAAACCCGATAGATGATGTTGTCGTATTTCTGTACTCTTTGCGAAATCTTTTCGAACTCTCTCGTGAGAAGATTAAATATCTCGTCTGTATATTCTTTTTCTAAGGTCTCTCTGAAATAAGACCTGAACTTTTCAATTTTATTGTGGATATCGATTTCTATATTAGCGATTTTTTCCTTTAAGCTGTTAAGTATCTTAGTAATACTCCTAATTTCTTCCTTTTCTTCGATTCGTGCTTGTAAATTCAGCTCTAAATCTCTTAACTTGCTTTTTAAAACGGAATATTGCTTTTTCCAAGCATTAATTTCTGGTTCAAGCGCTTTTTGAAGGTTGATATAATATAAATCTTCGCTAAAAGAAAGTTCTATGTTTTCGTTCAAGAATTCAGCATCCATTAGCGTGTTATGGATTAAATATTTGATTCTTTCCTTGGCAATGTCAATCTCGTCAATGAGGAGATAACTCTCTATTTCTTCTCTTGTCTTATTCGTGGCAGTCTTTAATTTCAAGATCATATTATAGATGGTATTTTTATGGTCTTTGAGCTTTTCTTTTTCGCTTAATAATTGCTCCAAATTAATTTCCGTGTCGGATACAATGATCTTCTCCAAGAAAAAATTCAAGTAGAACAAATATTTCTTTTTTAAAGGTTTTCTTTTTGAACGAATAGTACCTTTAAAGAAATTACGTCTTGCCAAATCTTTAACCATGGGAAGAACGTCTTCTCTAAGTTTTATATTCTCTGGAAAATAACTTGACTTGTATCTCTTAGATATATCTGAAAGCGAAACAATGCTATTGTTTGTAAGTCTATCATAAAACTCCCCTGCAATCGTTTGTAAGCCTTTTCCTAAGTTCCGGATGTAATTTTTAAACTCAACGCGATTATCTAAAATCCTCAAGTTAAAAGTATAATTAAGATTAATAAACGAAATGACCTCTTCTATTCCGTGAACGAGTCCAAATGTGTTTTTAATTTGATTTAAGTCCACATATTTGTCCTGTTCTAATTGTTTGAATAAAACGCGTTCGATCTCTTGAATGAATTTCTCCCAAATTATTGAGAGTAAGATCGTTAACTTTGAAAGTTCCATTAACTTTATTGGGTTTAGTTCGGCAATGAGAATGTCTTGAAACTTAGAATTTATAAAAGAATAGATACCCATGGGATTATAATCTAAAATCCACGAGTAATTATTAAGGGCGTATACGACCCAAAAAGTAGTATTAATCTGCCCTTCAGCTTTCTTAAAACTAAATCCCTTATTTTCTTTTTGATATGAATATAAATATTGAACTTCTTTATCCCTAATATTAATATCCGTTTCTATAAATTTTGAACAAAGGAGTTTAAAGTCAATAGTCGGGTCCTTTTTTAAGTCTCCAATAATTTCACCAAACTCTTCTCGATTTCCTCGTACATCTACGCCTAAAAGTATTAATGCGTCAAGAACAAAATATAATGTCCTTACAACGGAGGTTTTCTTATCAATAGGACAATCTTTATCCAAGCAATGAAGATATCCATGATTAATTTTATGTGAAGCTATGAAATCTAATAAAGCCTTCTTGATATTTAACTTACCTTTCGGGCTGAGATAAACTTTAAGGGCACCTATTAATTTTAAGCTCGCTAAGGCGAAATATGTAGACCATATATCAGGATGTTTTTGATTTGAAGTTGGAGAGAACTTAAAACCTATTTTATCGCCTAAAGTAACTTCGCATTTAATAATAAAGTCGTAAATCTCATCAAAATGATCTCGTTTATCTTCCCGAAGATATTTTCGAAGTAAAAGGAACCAATATACATTCTCAATATTTAGAGATTTGTCCTTCAATAGGTTTTCGTTATAATATTTATAGACTTTTACAACCCTCTCGTATTCGCTGAAATAAAAATGCCCAATGTCCTTTTTTTTCATTAAAGCAAACGATTTAAAAGGTTCTTTTTTAAAAGTTGTGATATATGGGTAAGCAGTTTTATTTTCAACGACCGTCAAGCTATTGTCCAACCCCTCAAAATTTATACTCTATGCTTTTAGTAATTATCATAACAAATTGGTCATTTAATTTTATCTCTTTTATTTTACTTTTTTGTTGATAATTATTTGCTTATTGGATTATATCAGTTTATACTATGACCTAAGAGTATATTTTAGATTAAATCTTGAAGCTTTGAAATTTTTTTTTCTATTTTTTTGATCTTAGATTCGGAACTTCCAGATCCAATATCTTTTTCTAAAATTGCGATCGCTTTCTTATAATGCCTAATACTATCGATATACTCCTTTTTTCTTTCAGCACTTTCTCCTGCATTAATTGCGTATTCAAGTTCAATATTACCTATAACCTTGTCAAGCTCCAAGATCATAAAAGATATTTTTCCAATATCGTCGTGAAAATTAAATCCAGTTGCAAGATATAGTGCCTTCTCGTATTCTTTTTGTGCCTCCTTGTAGATCTTGCTTTTTTCTGCTGTCTTACCCTTTTTTATAAATTGCTCCATTTGTTTTCTTGCAGTGTCTTGATCCATTGATTTAGCAGCTTTTTTCAATTCATCAAGGGCTGTAATCGAATTTTCCGTGGATATGATATGAGAAATAACATGACTATTTGCGATTTTTCGAGCTCGATTTTCTTCAAATTCTTTTACGCTTGACTCCACGGTCTCGATCGTTGTTGGAATCATTACATTCATTTTTAATAGTTGATATATCTCGTAAATTATTATTTTTGATTCTACATCGATAATATTTTTAATTTCGCTGAGTAAAGTGTTAATGAAAAAGAAATGCTTTTTCGATAAAAATTCTTTCGCAAGCTTGAAAATGGCGCTTTGAATTTTGTTGTCGTTTATCGATTCCATGATATCGGGAGGAATCGTGTGGGTTAAAATCATTGGGAACAAAAATTGCACGCTAAAACCCTCTATAATGAATTCTTCCAAGAATGGAAAATTTAATACTTTTCTGGTCTGAAACGAGTTAAACTCACTAGCATACTTCTTCTCGAGGTCTATGACAAACTCTCGAGTAATAGATTCTAAAGTTTTTGAGGGTTTGTGGTCAAGTATCAAGCATACTCGCGAAAATTCGCCATTTTTGAGTAATATATTAAAATTCTTATATTGAAAGTGATAAAAATTATAGTCTATCAAGCTATCTTGTTGTTCTGATATGCCAGTTCTTTCAGAAAATGTGATATTCGCTTGAATGAATCCTGAAAGCATTCCGGCGTCAATTCCTACCTCAGATACCGCATAATTTGTAATTGGCACTCCCGAATTCTTGTCCATTATTACCACATGCTTGATATTAAGGATATTTAAGAATTTTTGCCAAATTTGCTCTTGGTACATCTCAAGACGTTTTTCTTCAGAATCCATTTCCATAATCTTAATATGAGAGTCAAACTTAAATCCTAGTGATCTCAATCGATCAAGCACGCATTTTTCGCACGAATCGGGATATTCTGGACACACATCCTTGTCCTTATCGCAATTAAACCCCACATTTTTTATTTCAAAATAAACCATTAAAATCTCCTTGATATCGCACTGTTAAGACGGTTTTTTTTAAATAAATATCTTGAGATACCGTTTCCTTCTCAATAAATGGTAAAGTGAAAACTTTTAAATTTTAGGACTTAAAAAAATTCCTATATAAATTATTTTCTTTGTGTTTTTAGATTTGATATAGCTACGAATTTCATACTTTTTCATAAATTTATTTAGAAAGGCACCACTTTAATAACTCAAGGATTTCATGATACATTCCTTTTTACGAATTAAGAGATAATTTTGATGGTTTCTCGTAGATTACGCGAGTTAGAATACCCCATTCGAGACATTGCGGTCATTGCTGACGAAGTAAAGAAGCAAGGAAAAGAAGTAATTCACTTAAATATAGGAGATCCCGTGAAATACGATTTCAAAACACCACCTTATATCTGTAACGCAATGGCTCGAGCTGCTTTAGACGGTCAAAACTTTTATGTAGATTCACTAGGTGTTCCCGAACTTCGAGAAGAGATCTGCAAGTATGAAAGAAACAAAAACTCTATTGATATTACCCCT